>JADHNX010000136.1 GCA_016779365.1 Planctomycetaceae bacterium | reverse complement strand
AATAGACGCAAGCTGGATTTCCTGTGGCCGGAAAACCTTCATCCTGTGATGCGGGGGCGACGCCGGGAGTTCTCAGTCGCCCTTGCTTGTCTGCTTTCAGCGGTGTTCGTCACCGACGTCTGCCATGCTCAGGAGCCGGTCGAGTTCAAAGGGCACCAGGAAGTTGTCTACGACGCAAAGTTTCTGCCCAATGGAAAATCGCTCGTCACTGCGAGTTTCGATCAGACACTGAAGCTGTGGGACGTCGCCACTCAGTCGACGCTTCGGACGATGGAAGGTCACACCGGAATCGTTCTGACCGTTGACGTTTCTCCGAATGGAAAACTGATCGCGTCAGGTTCCAGCGATCGCACGATACGGTTATGGGATGTGCCGAACAGCGATCCGATTTCGACGGCGAAAGTTCACGACGCGGCCATCACGGCGATGGCCACTTCGAAGGACGGATCATTGACCGCGACGGGTGACGGCAAAGGGCTGCTCCGAGTCTGGTCGAACGCCAGCAGCGGAGTCGCGTCATCCGAAACCCCGCCGCCTCAACCGAAACCATCGCGAGAGATCGCGATCGGTCGATCCATCTCGCGAGTCGCCTGGCGAAACGACAACAAACAACTGGCTGCTGGGTGTGATGATGGTTCCATCATTGTGGTGACTCTGGCCGATGACGGTTCGTCGGAAGGAACTCGCCTGATAGCGCACGATGGTCAGATAACAGGTCTGGGTTTTACTCCGAATAACCAGTCCATCTTCAGTTGCGGTGAGGACGGTTACGTTCGCCGCTGGCCGACCACGATTCCTCAGGCCATGAATTTTGAAGGACTCACGAAGGCTGCTGCCGCCGTCGCCATTCATCCAAACGGTTCATTGATCGCGATCGTTGGTCAGGATGGTGCGGCGAAGATTCTCAAACGGGCCGACGGCGCGGTCGTTCACACTCTTGAAGGCCATTTCGGATCGGTCACCGATGTCGCGTTCAACCGAGCCGGTAACCAGATCGCAACGCTGAGCTCGGATCAGGTTGTCAGAGTTTTCGACGTGTCGACTGGCAAGCTGGTACTCGCAACCACTCCTTCAAAGTCGCCGTTGACAGCTATTATTTTGTCCGCTGACGGGAAGGACATTATTGTTGGCACCGAACGCGGCGACGTTCTGGCTCACGCTTTCACGGAGCCACCCCGATTCCGTTCTCTGAGCAAACGCCCGAAATCGGTAAACGCAATTGCCACGACATCCGATGGTTCTCATCTGCTGTTTGCCGGCGACGATCAGCGAATCTGGATTCGTAACTCGGCGATCGAGAAAACTGAACGCGGTGTCGATTTCGACGCCGCCGTAACCACGATTTCGATTTCCGCTGACAACTCAACTTTCGCGGTCGGACTTGCTTCAGGAGCGATCGTCACCGTGGAAGCAAAGAGTCTTGAGCAGACGGGAATTCTCACCGGCCACACGACGCCTGTGCGAAAAGTCGCGTTCAACACTACCGGGACTCAGCTGGTCTCGTCCTCAACTGACGGCGTTACTCGGCTGTGGGATCTGAAAGCGCAGGCAGTGGCCCAATCGTTCGCTAACGAAAGCAACCCGATCGTCGACATCGCCTTTCAGAACGACAACAAATCGATCATCACAGCTCACGCTGACGGGAAAGTTTTTGTCGAGACGATCGCTGCTCAGATTGTTCATCGAGCTGACGATGGTCGCGTGAACGATTTATCAATCGCGTCAAATGGTTCTCAATATGCCACTGCCGGTGCGGATGGAACCGTCAAACTGTGGAACGCTTCAAACAGCAGCGCCACGCGTGGTTTCACTGGTTTCGAAGGATCGGCTTTGTGCGTGAGCCTCAGCCCGGACAACCGGCAAATAGCGGCAGGGGGAGCCGACAAGACCGTTCGCACCTGGAACGTCAGTAATGGAAGTGGTCATTTCCGGCTGCAGGTTCCCGCTGAGTCTCGCCGAGTCAGCTACAGCCCGGATTCATCGCGGCTGGTGACCGCCCTGTCCGACAACACGCTTCAATGTTTTGATCCGACGCCGTTGAATCCTCAGCCAGCCGAGCCGCCTGCCCGCGACGCGTCTCAACTGTTGCAAGGACACACCGGACCAGTTGCCGATATCGCCTGGTCGTTGGACAGTCAGGCACTGCAAAGCGGCAGTGCCGACATGACGTTGCGGCAATGGTCGATCGCGTCGCCGCAGGAAAAGAACAGACTCTCGGGACACTCGCAGGATGTTTACTCCGTCGTGTTCAGCCCTGACGGAGAAACACTCGCGACAGGGTCTGCGGATAAAACTGTCCGGATCTGGAATGTCGAAACAGGGAAAGCAGTCAAGACGCTCGCGACGTTTCCGGCCGCCGTTTACGGACTGGATTTTTCGGCGGACGGAAAACAGATCGCCATCGCCGGAGCCGACAACACTGTGCGAATCCTGAACGTGGCCAACGGTCAGGAAGTCCGACAGTTCAATGGCCCAACGCATGCCGTTTACACCGTGGCGTTCAGCCCGGACGACAGTCGCCTCGCCGCTGCTGGAATGGGCCTTGGTTCTGAACGAACCATTTATCTCTGGTCAACCAGTTCCAGCGAACCGACAGCGGTACTGACCGGACACTCCGACGACATTTACCGCACACAGTTCAACCCCACGGGTTCTCGACTGGCGTCGATCGGGTACTCTGGTTCTCTGAGAATCTGGGATGTAGCAAGTGGTAAGCCGCTTCTGGAAAATAATCTGGCTGTCGTCAGCTACTCTGTGAACTACGCACCAGACGGTTCCAAAGTGGTTGTCACGTCGAACGACCGCACAGCGAGGCTGATCTCAGTCCCTGATTCAGCGAAGTAGACCAGTTCATTAAGTTTCACCGGAGCAATTTCAGCAAGCAACAGGATCAAGATCATGACGGGGTACACAGTCCACACCGGAGCATCCAAAAAATTCACGGAAGGGTGGGACAATATTTTCGACACGAAGAAACCGGCCTCCAAAGCGGGCACGAAGAAAAAGTCTGCAAAGAAAAGCGAGACTGACGTCAAAGCCAGTTCGAAAGATGGCGTGAAGAAGAAAAAGAACAAGAAGAAGAAACAGAGCTGAGTGAACACGCTCGCTTTGACAGGCCAGTCAGATGCCCACTTCGTCACATCTTTCAGGAATTGCCCGAAACGGGCTGGCATGGCAACTCCTGCAGGCAATGCCCGATGCCTCGTTCCTGGTTGACCGGGAATCGCTCACGATTCTCGCGACCAACCAGGCCGCCGAGGAACTGATCGGGCAACGATGCGACGATCTGCTCAACCAGTCGCTGAGTGAGATTTTAACATCACCTGCGATTGGCGATCTTTCGTCAGATTTGCTCAACGTCGTCGCACCGCTCGGTGAATCATCGCGCCTCGTGCTTTGTCGAAAGGCCGACGTCGATCAGCTTCAGCTATTGGAAGCGAGCAGTCGGTCGCTTGAGTCGGATGGCCAGCCTCTGGCTCTGATCACCGTCCGCTTGCCTTCGTCAACCAGTGACGAAGAGCTGAGTGTGCAGAGGCAGGAACGCGAACTGAGTTATGCGAGTGAGCAGTTCCGATATTTGTTTGAACAATCTCCGGACGCGATTTTCGTCGAGACCCCCGACGGCATCGTACTGGATGCCAATCAGGCGGCCTGCGAGCTGCACAGGATTTCCCGCGACGAGTTGATCGGAAAAAACGTGCTGTCACTCGTTCCGCCCGAAGATCGGCCAGTTGTTTCTGTTCGGTCCGACGCGCTGGCAACCGGTGCCATTTCGGAATTCGAATCCCGCAGTCTGCGAAGCGACGGCACGGCAATTCCCATTGGCGTTCGCATTTCAACGATTACCTATAACGGCAGCCCGGCTGTGCTGCTGCATGTGCGAGACATCACTCAACAGAAGAAGGATGAGATTCGAAAACGTGAGCATGATCGACAACTCGCGCACGTTTCACGTCTGACAATGATGGGGCAACTCGTTGCCGGAATTGCTCATGAGCTTCGTCAGCCGCTGTGGTCGCTCAGTACTTTTGCGGATGTCTGTGTTGAATCTTTAAGCTGCCCGGACGCTGCAGAGCGACTTCCGAAGATTCGGGAAGTTGCTGACAAAGTGGTTTCGGAAGCGCGCCGAGCGAATGCAATTACGACGCGAATGTTCGCGTTCGCCAGGAACGGCGTTCCAGAACGCACGACGTGTGACATTGCAGCAATTGCCAGGGACGCGATGGAACTCACCGCTGGTCGTGCGCGTGCAAGTCACATCCGGACGATACTTCACGCAGACCGAAATCTTCCACTCGTCAACTGTGACCGCGTATTGATTGAGCAGACTTTTGCGAACATCCTGAATAATGCCTATACCGCGCTGGCTGTTCATCCGTCGGACAATCGTGAAGTGACGGTCGAAATCTCATGCGACGAGGATGAACGGGATTATGTGACGGTCATGCTGCGTGACAACGGCCCCGGACTGCCGAAGAACGTCGTCGCTGAGCAGTTATTCGAAGGTTTCTTCACAACTGGACAGGCCGGACTGGGCATCGGGTTGGCACTCTGTCGCTCGTTTGTCGAAGATCATGGAGGCGTAATCTGGGCCGAAAAGTTACCGGCGGGTGGGATGGAATTTATTTTTACGTTGCGAGTCGACGGAGGCAGACACCCAGATGCAGATTGATTCGTTGCTTGACAAACAGACCGTTTACGTCATTGACGACGATGAAGCGGTGCGGGAATCGATCGCCGCCCTGGTCGATATTCGTGGACTTCCTGTTGAGACGTTCTCCTGCGCTGAGGACTTTCTGGCGGCCTATTCCGGCGTCGCGCCTGGATGCGTCATTACTGACCTCAGAATTGAACACGGTATGACCGGCCTTGAGCTGCAGGTTGCTCTTCGTGAGCGTGGCTGCGAAATCCCGGTCATCGTTATTTCAGCTTACGCCAACGTTTCGAACGCCGTTCAGGCAATGCACAACGGCGCGATCACGCTTCTGGAAAAGAACTGTTCCTCTGACGAACTCTGGAAAGCGATCGTCGAAGCTCTGGCCACTGACAGTGATCGCCGATCCGCCATCCAGCACAACAAGCATCTGCTCGAACGGTTTCAGCAGCTTAAGCCCGAAGAACTCGCCGTTATGCTGGGCGTCATCGACGGGCAACTCAACAAGGTCATTGCGAAAGACCTTTCGATCAGCCTGAGGACGGTCGAGTCCCGTCGCCACAATGTGCTTGAAAAGGTCGGTGTTTCGTCAGTGCCGGAACTCGTGCGACTTTACTTCGAGCTGGAACAGGTTCTTGGGCAGTCGCCGTACAAGTACCTGTTGAACCAAGCGGAGTCTCAGGAATAGTCCCGAAACAATGCAAGTCAGCCTTTCCAGGATTACCTGCTCAGGCTGGAAAGGCTGACGTACGAACCGGGAAAGTGTTTCGGGCCGATTCTCAGCAGTGATCAAAGTTCGCCGATCTCTCATTCGAGTCGCTTTTCCCACTGTCGTTTCGCCGTAACAATTCGCGGCATGAACCATTACACCGACAGACTGCACGCAGCAATCGCCAACCGAAAGACTCCCGCATTGGTGGGGCTCGATCCGCGACTTGACCAGCTTCCGGATTCGATCGTTGCTGCGGCCCGTAATCGAACATCCACTGATACCGCCGCTGCAGCCAGCGCCTTCGACGAATTCTGTTCGAGAATCATCGACGTGGTTGCGCCGCTGGTTCCAGCCGTGAAACCTCAGGCGGCATTCTTCGAACAGTTTGGACCGGCAGGCTGCCAGGCTCTGCAGACGGTGATGCGAAAGGCTCGGGACGCCGGCTTGATCGTAATTTGTGACGCCAAACGCGGAGACATCGGCTCAACGGCCGAAGCCTACGCAAACGCCTATCTCGCCGGCACCGATCCTGATGCTGCGATCTGGGCAGCTGACGCTCTGACCGTGAATCCTTATCTTGGCAAAGATACGCTCGAACCATTCGTTCGCGTCGCGACGGAACGAGGCGCCGGGCTGTACGTCCTCGTCCGGACGAGCAACCCTGGTGCGTCCACCTTCCAGGATCGTGAAACGGACGGCCAGAAACTGTATCAGCGCGTGGCCGAAGTTGTTGAGAGTTTCAACGTTGAAGCAACCGGCGACAGCGGATACGGACCGATCGGAGCCGTGGTTGGCGCCACCTACCCCGCAGAACTTACAGAACTTCGCGCAGCGATGCCGAAAACGCCGCTCCTGGTACCCGGTTTTGGTTCTCAGGGAGCGGGTGCTTCGGAAGTGGCTGGCGGGTTCGACACGAACGGATTCGGCGCGTTGATCAACAGTTCGCGCGGAATCAACTTTGCGTTCAGAAACAAAAAATACAGTGACCAGTTTGCGCCCGACGAATGGGAGCAGGCCGTCGAAGCTGCCACTCACGACATGATCAGAGAACTGGCTGAAAGCACTCCAGCGGGGAACCTTCAGTCTTAGGTCGAACTCAGTCAATAACCATCCAGAATCGACCGACGAGCGTGCGAGCCTGCAACCGTTAATCCGAACAAGCCAGGTCCGAAGTCCGTCAGACTTTTGCGACGCCGAATTGCGACGGCTCAAACTGCCGCTACGATCGCGATAAGTATTACCGAGCATTACCTTCGGAGACGGTGCTAATGGTCGGGCCTTTCAATTCGCGAGCCAGAATCTTCAACAGAAGGAGCGCCCCTCATGCGAGCGGGACTTCGACATTCAATTCCCAAACGACGTCTGCGAATCCTGTGGGGCTTCGTCGCAATCACTCTGCTGTCTGGATTTGTGGAAACTCTCCGGGCTGAATTCGTTGAACGAGTCATTAAGGACGAATCCGGCGAGCATCGCTACACGGTTTTTCTTCCTGAAGATTACTCGGCCGACAAGAAGTGGCCGGTCATCCTGTATCTTCACGGAGCCGGTGAACGAGGGAATGATGGAAAGCGGCAACTGACGATTGGCCTGGCACCGGCGATCGAAAAGCGAAAAGCAACGTTTCCGTTCATCGCCATTTTTCCTCAATGTGAAGACACTAGCGCGAGATACCTTGCCGGTTGGTTGGCGGACAGCCCTGATGCTCAACGGGCTTTGAAAATTCTGGACGAGGTGGAACGCGACTTTTCGATCGACACCTCTCGCCGCATCCTGACCGGCTGGTCGATGGGCGGATTCGGCACGTGGAGTATTGCAGCGACAACGCCCTCAAAGTGGCAGGCAATCCTCCCGCTGGCTGGCGGCGGTGCCGATCTGGCTGAAAAGCTCGTACACCTTCCAATCTGGGCGTTTCACGGCTCGGACGATGCCGCCATTCGGCCTTCGCAATCGCGACGCACGATCGCCGCTTTGCGAGCGGCGGGAGCAGAACCTCGCTACACCGAAATCTCCGGCGGCAAGCACGACATCACGCACATCGTCTACGATACCGACGCGGTCATTCAGTGGATGCTTGATCCAAACGGCGACCATCCTCGAGCACTCGCGTTACGAGTTCCGATTGACGATGCCTCTGTCGACAATTCTCCGTTCATTCCAGCTTTGGATCTTGAAGGAGCGGCAACGATCCGGCTGGGCAATACTATGCTGGACGCGCTGGCAATGGCGATTCCCGACCTGCTTCCCAAAGATCTGATGCGAGGTTCACTGGCCGATATTTACGACGGAACGGTCGTCGAAGGCCGACAGTTTCAGATCACGTTTGGCAGCATTTCCTACACAGCAAATGTGTGGCGAGTGCGTCTGAACGCGTATCGAAAAGATCGACTGAACGTGCAGATTGGAGTGCAGAACGCGGTTCTCAGAATTGGTGGCACGTCGGTCATCGGGCGCGATCACTCAGCGTCAACCGGGCCGATTGATATCGTGATTGGGCACCGCGAACCCGTCTGGCTGAGCTTCGACGTCACGCCTTACATCAAAGATCGCCGGTTACGGCTGAAACCAGTCGGCACGCGTTTCGACATTCCGTACGACAACTGGTACGTCACGGCTCCGGCCGGTGTCAGCGTGCGAGGTTTCGGGATGACACGCGACAAGGTTTCACAGGGACTTGTCGAAGGCTTGTACGGAAACAAGGCCAGGATCGAGCAGGAAGTTCGCGGCCTGGTGCCGTCTCTGGTTGCAGCGATGGAGGAGAAGCTTGAACTTGATCAGGCTAACGGAATGATCGGCAGCTTCTGGCCGTTGCCCGTCTACCGACCTCGAGTTCGCATCTGGCCGCAGGATGTCTCGACCGACGAAGCGGGTATCTCAGTCGTGCTTGGTCTTACCGCAGCGGCCGTGACTCCGGAAGCCGCTCCTGACAAGCCGGCTCGACAGGTCGTCACAAACGTCACTGCCGAGTCCGTTAACAGAACGACCGATCTTGAAGTCTCAATTGCCCCAAACATTCTTGAAGGACTGACGAAACTTCTGGTGGCGGCTGACGTCGCAAAAATCAATGTGCTCGATATTCCTGATGCATCCTTTGCGGGGCTGGCTGACCGATCCTCGCTGATTCGAGCGTTCCCCGAACTTGCATCACTGGGGCCGGACGTCGAGATTTCAACTGTCCTGCACCTTGCCGATCCGATCGCGATTGGCAGCAATCCAAACAAAGATGGCATGCAGTTCCAGGCTTCCGGACTGTTGTTTACCGTTTCAACTCGCGCTGCTGACGAGCGAGGCGACGGGAAGCAGTTTGCGAATATCCGATACTCGGTTAATCAGGGAACGCTTACGTCGCTTGAACGAGTCTCCAACGAAACTCGTGCCCTGCAGCTGAAGTGGGACGGTGAAACCGCCGTCAACGTGAACGCCAGATTCGCTGACGGATACACGCCGAAGAACGACACCATCAACAAGGAAGTGCTGCTCGAACAGTTCAAAGAATCCTGGAAACGCTGGACGGCGCAGGGCCCGGCATCGCAGACGATCATCCCCGACATTGATCTTGGCCTGACGCAGCTCCGGCTGTCGGATGTTTCCTGGAAGAGTCCCGCCTTGTCGGTCACGTTCTCGCCGCCGGGTGTCAAACTGACAAACAGCAGCGAGGAAAATCTCGTCTACGAAACGAAGGGCCCCTTCAGCGGATGGGGAGGCCCCTACACGCTCGAACCAGGCAAGTCGCACGACTATCCCATTGCGTACCCGCTGATTTATCGGCGACGCATCGACGGCGAATACGTGGAGTACGCTCTCGCGCCGGGGTCGCATTCCGAGTTTCGCAAGCCTCAGGCGGGCGGCGCGCCTCGATTGTTCAAAGCCCGAGAAGGTCTGGACGTTGGCACCTTCGAAGCAATGTCCAACAAACCCGAAAATCCAGACAACAAACAGCAACCGTAGATCAACCTCCGCCTGACTCACTATCAATTCTGAGTCTCGCCAGGCGGCAGATCTAATCTGCACCATAAGAGACGAATCCCGTGCACAAGTCAGATGCCGACAAGTTTCCAAACCTCAGCGTCAGCACGCTTGCTCGCTGCATACTCGCCTGCACGGCACTCTGTCTGACGGGGTTTGACGCTTCATCAGCCGGCGTTATCAGTGGCCAGACGATGGGGACGTCTTACCGGATCGTTCTGGCCGAT
>JADHNX010000135.1 GCA_016779365.1 Planctomycetaceae bacterium | reverse complement strand
AGACCACTGGTCGGAAGCGGCCTACCTCATGAATCAGATTCACTGGCGCTGCCTGTGCTGGCGAGCAGATGAGGACGGTTTTGTCTCATTGAAGGCGGCGTATCTCAATCGCGTTATCGATCCGCGTGTGTTGAAAGAACTGCGTCCAACGCTGGTGGAAGCCGGCGTGCTCAATTGGGATAGCTCTTACATCAAAGGACAACGATCGATGCGTTTCCGGATCCGCGAACCGTTCCAACGTACTCGACGAGTTGAATGCAGCAGTCGGAAAGTCTGTCGCCGAATCTGGCGGTTACAGGACCAAGCGGAGCGGAGACTGCTTCCGGTTCACCGCTGGCTGAGGGATCGTCTGAAAATGCTGAAGTTCGATCTTCACCAAGCCGAGTCGATCATCGCCGGAATGGTTCCTGACCCGGACACGCCACTGACCGTCGGCGAGTATCGGGCACTGATAATCGAGCAGGCCCAGCGATTGAACCAGCAGATGACTGACGGGACTCCTGAACTTTCAGTTTGTCGGTACGGGCGAGTCCACACGGCAATTACACGGCTGCCTGCAACGCTCAGGCGTTGTCTGAGCTTCGATGGTGAGCCGTTGGTCGGAATCGACTTGCGAAACTCTCAGCCACTGTTTGCTGGCCTGATGGCTCTTGAGTGCATGAGGTCTCGGCAAAGTCGAAGCCGACTCTTGAAGTTTGAGCCGTCCGTCACCAGTCCCTACGGCAGGTCCAGAAGCACCACACCAACCCCACCACACACGCCCCCTATTACGATTGGAGAAATGACGGAAGTCGTTGAAAGTAATAGTGGTTACAAAAGTTACTTAGCGGACAAACCCGATTTGAAGATGTATTTAGAACGATGTGAACAGGGTGAGTTTTACGATTCGCTGATGTTGCCAGGCGAAGATCGTGGACGATTCAAGCAGCGAATCTTCGCGGATGTTCTGTTCGGAAGAGACAGCTTCCGGTCCCAAATTCGCGCCCGATTCAGTGCGCAGTATCCGACCGTCGCTGCCATGCTGGCGGATTTGAAGCAGCACGATTTTCGACGGCCAAGCTGGCTGATGCAGAGTCGCGAATCAACGCTGTTCGTCGGTCGCGTGTGCCGTCGGATCATGGCAGACAGACCTGACATTTCACTGGCAACAATCCACGACAGCTTCCTCGTGACCGAACCACATGCCGAGTACGTTGAAGGTATCGCGCTGGACGAGTTCGCGCGGCTGGGCGTGAAACCGACATTCAAACACGAGACTTATTGCTGAGCGAAATTCTGAGAAACCTGTTGAACTGTGAAACCGAACCTGGTAGGAATTCACCCCAAATGCCGAAACACAAAACCATGACTGCCGAACTTCGGGAACGGCTGACTGCCGAATTTGAGTCCGGCGTGTCACTGAGGACGATCGAAAGCGAAGTCGGAGTGATCCGGCAAAGTCTGGTGAAGTTCATCAGGGGCGAGCAGTCGCTGCGGCTCGATATGGCCGATCGGTTGGCGACAAGGTACGGCTTGGAACTGATGCCGACGTCAAAGCGGAAAGGCCAGTGACCGATGGGATCGCTTCGCAAGAAAACGTTCACAAAGCCACTGCCAGCAGAAGCCGAACTGTTCCAGAGGAAAGGACAGCAGTTCGCCCAGTGGGTCGACGCTAAGGGCAAAAAGAAGACGGCACCGACGTCCACTGGTAAGGGTGGCGTTCTTCGGATCGTTGTGGAGAGTCGCTTCTGGCTGGCGAAGTATCGGGATGGATCGGGCCTGCTTCGTGAAATCGCGACAGGCTGTAAGGATCGTGCTGCCGCTCAGACGAAACTGACGGACTTGGAGCGCCGCGCGGAGTTGATTCGGTCCGGAGTCGTGACGGAGTCACAGGAATCGATTGCCGGCCATCTGGCAACGCCTCTGGCTCAGCACATCACAGATTACATGACGCATCTCAAAGGCCGCTCAGGTTCACAGAAGCATCGAAGCAACGTTCACGCCTGTCTGGAGAGACTCGCTGCCGAGTGCGGTTTTCGGAAGCTCTCAGACCTGAAAGTTGGTCGGTTGGAACAATGGCTTCTTGATGCGGAACAGGATGGCCTTGGACCACGAACACGCAATCGGTATCGCTCAGCCATCGTTGCGTTCTGTGGCTGGTGCGTCTCATCGGAGCGACTCCTGAACAATCCGCTGAAGTCTTTGCCGGTCGCAAACGAGAAAACTGATAGACGGAGATTACGACGTGCATTGAACGAGGCAGAAATCGGCAAGCTGTTCGATGCGGCTGAACGCCGTCCATTACTGGAAGCAATGACGATTCGTCGGGGAAGAGATGCTGGCAAACCACTGGCCAACGTGAAGCCGCATGTGCGGGAACGACTCATTCGGCTCGGCCGGGAACGCAGGCTGATTTATCTCGTGCTGCTGAGTACCGGGCTTCGGAAGGCGGAACTTCAATCAGTCCATGTTCACCAGGTCATTCTCGACAGTGACTGGCCTGGTATCGAATTGTCGCCAGACGATGAAAAGAACTCCGAAGGCTCGTTCATTCCACTGCGGAATGACGTGGCCGATGAATTGCGTAGCTGGCTGGCTGATCGCCGAAGTGAACTGGCGGAACAGAACCGATTGAAGCTTGACGCAGACCCGCAAGCGCCCCTGTCTGCCGAGCTACTGTTCCACGTACCTGACTCGCTGGACAAGGTCTTCAACAAAGACATCGAACTGGCGGGTATCGCCAAGCGCGACGACCGAAGCCGTGTCGTCGACATCCACGCATTGCGAACAACGTTCTGCTCGATGCTTCAGAAGGCCGGAGTAGCTCCGCGTGTTGCCCAGGAAGCTATGCGACACTCAGATATCCGGTTGACGATGGCGACGTACACCGATCCGAAGCTGCTCGATATCGCGGGTGCAGTGGAGTCATTGCCCACGATTACTGGCTCTCACCAACGGGCTGAAACCGTCGTCCTGCTGACGGGAACCGACAACAATTTTGCTTCTGAAGGGGAAGCACAGGCGGAAGCGCCGTCGCGACTGAGCGTAATCCATTGTGACGTTGATACTTCTGATTCTGCGTCCTTAGCTTCCCAAGCTTCAGGTGGGGGTTCGATTCCCCTCACCCGCTTTGAAAGAGCCTCGTTGTCAGCAACTGACAACGAGGCTTTTCTCGTGTCTGGACAAGACGTTACGGCGAGTGGACGTGTCCGTTGTTCAGAACCGGTTGATGTGGCCGGATCGCCAGAAGATGACTGAAAAGGCCTCTGCTTGTACCAATCTGGTACAAGCATTGGTGCAAGCACGTCAGAGGTGCCGGTTGTGTGGACGCCGGTCAGAAAACGCAGCGCCGGGCGGGGAGATTGCCACGCGTGTGGCAAATCTGGAATCGTGCGGCTTGGCTTTGTGTCCGCGACACAGTCGCATCGAATCAGCCCGTCGCGGAGTGCGATTCGTATCACACAAGGCGGAACAAGGTGCTCGTAGGTTTGCTCCCATAGGAGCAAACTCTGTCGACCACGGCATTCGAAGCGGTCTTCGGGCAGCGATATGCGCATTCGGCACTACCCCAGGGCGTCTGCCGAACCAGTCGTCAGGTTGAATACAGGGGATATGTCACGGAGTGTCAGGGGCTGATTCCGTTGGCCTGTCGACTGGCTGCCCAATGTCTCGACGCTGCGACAGCATGTGACCTGCCTGACTCAAGATGAATTACTGGACATTCTCATCATTTCCGCAGCCTGACGGATATAGTACATTGGTATTACTCATGGTGAGACAGGCTTCCTGCCGATCAGATTCTCCGGACTCAGTGACAAATGGAACAGCAACCACTGACAGAGATTCAGACTCGTGTTCTGGGCTTCATTCGCGAGGAAATACGCTCGGCAGGGCGTGCTCCATCCATGCGCGAGATTCAGGCGGAGTTTGGCTACAAGTCGCCGCACACGGCTCAGTTTCACGTGAACAAGCTTGTTGAGTCTGGATATCTGCAACGGGGGAGCGGGCATCGGGGGCTGCAACTGACGGAGTCGGATGGAATCAGGCTGGCGGGAACGGTGGCTGCCGGTTCTCCGATTGAAGCTATTGAAGAACGGGACGAACGAATCAACCTCAGCGGATTCTCGGGGGATGATCATTTCGCACTGCGTGTTCGTGGCGAGTCGATGATCGACGAGTGCATTGCAGACGGTGATCTCGTCATCGTCCGAAAGCAGTCAACCTGCGTGGATGGCGATCTTGTTGTCGCCCGGATCGGGGACGATGCAACGCTGAAACGTTTTTACCGGGAGCCGCAGAAACGACGCATCCGATTGCAGCCGGCCAACGCCAGCATGAAGCCGATCTTCTGCAAGGCTGACGATGTGACGATTGAAGGAATCGTTGTTGGAGTGATTCGGCTGATGGGCGCCCGTCATTCCGGATGAGCTGTCGGGAGGTTGCCTGATGACGAATGAAGAAAATCATCCAGCAGAATCGTTCCCTGCTGACTGTCGTGCGGTAGCCATTCAGAAGTTGCGTACGGAGCTGGGGCACCTCCGGCGAGGGCAACGACAGTCTGTTCGGGCGAACGGTGTAGTCTCGACGGGTATTGCCGAACTGGACGACATTCTGCCGGATCGTGGATTACTGCGCGGGACGCTCAACGAGTGGATCGCTGCCGAACACGGAAGCGGCTCCCTCACGTTAGTGCTGCGGGCAGCCAGTCAGGCTCAGTGTGACGGGCCGCTGGTCGTTGTTGATGGGCTGCGGCGTCTCTATGCCCCAGCGATGAAAGCAACGGGTGTCCGTCTGGAAGAAACGATTCTGGTCCGACCGAAGTCTCGGACTGATGGACTCTGGGCTGTCGAGCAGTCGCTGAAGTGTCCGGGTATCGGAGCCGTGCTGTTCCCTGCCGACGATCTGAAGACGCAGGATTTTCGGCGACTGCAACTGGCTGCGGAATCCGGCACCGCGATTGGCATTCTGGTTCGTTCAATGTCTGCACAGAAGCAGCGGGGCTGGGCAGACCTCCGAATTCTGGTAACGCCGATTCCGTCGCCCGCTCGCTTGTTCTGCCGCCGCCTGGAAGTGCGATGTCTGCACGCCAAAGGAACATTGACCGACAAAACCGTAGAACTGGACGTGTGCGATGAAACAGGTGCTGTGTGTCTGGCTGCCAGACTTTCCGATCCAGCGACTGCGTTGCGACCACCCGAAGCTCAGATCAACAGCGTGCGTGTTGTATCAGGAGTCGGGCCACCGAACGCAGGTCGTGATAGCGTCGAGTGAAGCCGTACGCCACGGCATCGGGTCGGGAATGGCTCTCGTGGAAGCTCAGGCTCTGCTTCAGTCCGCTGTCTTTCTGCCACACGATGCAGACGCCGATCGGCTCGCGTTACAGACACTGGCCAGCGTTTGTTACCGCTTCAGTCCGCAGGTAGGGCTGGAGCCAACAGAGAACGCGCCGACTACCCATAGCCTCGTGCTTGACATCACCGGCTGCACGCACCTGTTCGGCGGTGATTCCGGACTGGCACGCCAGCTTGTGATTGAACTGGCTGAGCTGGGTTACTTCGCTCATGTGGCGACAGCCAACACGATCGGTGCCGCGTGGGCGATTGCCCGTTACGGGCATGGAGCCGGATCAGCAAGACGCCTGAAGTCGCTGCCCGTCGAAGCACTGCGGATTCCGGAAAAGCTTACAACTCGGCTGCGTGAGTTCGACCTGCGAACGATTGGGCAGTTACTGGCGTTGCCCCAGGAAACTTTGCCGTCACGGTTTGGAAAAGTTCTGACGGAGCGACTCGACCAGATGTTTGGTCGCCGAGCGGAACTGCTCATTCCACTGCCTCGCCCGGAACCTGTCTTTGCTCAATGGGCTGCTGACGATCCGATCGGGCACCCGGCAGCGATTCGGCATGTCTGTGCGGACCTGCTGACGGAAGTGCTCAGCGTGTTGAAATCACGCGGTGAGGGGTTGATCAGACTGACGCTGACGCTGGACAGCGAGTCGACCGCACCGGCAACTCTGGACATCGGACTGGCAAAACCAGCGGAGTCCGCCACGCACCTGCTGAATCTGATCCAGTTGAAACTGGAAGTGACTTCGGTTCCGGAATGGCTGAATGCAATCCGCATGGAAGCCTCAGTAACGGCGCCGATCCAGACTCAGCAGAGAAACCTGTTCGGTCTTCAGGAGCCGACAGACAGTGAAAGCGTGCGGCGGCTGGTGGATCGACTGACTGCCCGACTCGGGCCTGCTGCCGTCGTGCGTCCGAGTCTGCTACCGGAAGCCATACCGGAACAGGCTGTTGGATTCACACCGCTGGCGGAAGTTGTCTCTGATGCTCAATCCGTTCCTGCTCAGGCGATAGTCTCAGGCAGACCACTGATTCTGTTACCGCAGCCAGAGCCGGTGCGGGTTACGTTTACCGATGCTGACGGGGCACTCGAAAGCATCGGCTGGAACGGTCGCTGCTATCCGATCGCTCATCACACGGAACCCGAACGGATTGCAACCGCGTGGTGGCAGGAAACGGGTTCCGTTCGGCGGGATTACTGCCAGGTTGAAACTCAGGCAGGTGCCCGGTTCTGGATTTTTCGTGATGGAAACGGCAACTGGTTTCTGCATGGCCTCTTCGAATGACAACTCCAGGTGACAGCATTCGAAACGTCGGGCTACTCAGGCCGATGAATCTCCATGCGACTTTCCGGCAGTGGAGCCAGCAAATCCTCAAGCGGCGATCGTTCGGTGATTTCCAGACTGCAATAACGGTCGACCTGATCCAGACTCGTGAAGATGACCGGCTGTCTCAGTCTTCCCGTACGGTTGGCTGCGATCAGTGGGTTGGCTTCAGTCGTCAGCATCGTGCAGGAGTCGACCGACTCTTCTCCGTTGGTCCAGTGATCCCACAAGCCGGCGAAGTAGATAATTTCAGAATCAGCCGTGTAGTAAGCCTCACCGCCGCCGACAAACGGCTCATAAAATCCGGAACCGACCAGCACGCAACGCTGCGTCGGAAACGCTCGACGGAACCCCCAGGTCGAATCGACCGTCTCACTGCGGGCGTTGAATCTCTCCCGCTGGTACTTCTTTCTGGTCGTGTATTTGGTCGAAGGCTTCCAGTCGGACGGCAGCCAGCCCCACTGTCGCAGTTCCATCAACCAGTTGTCAGTTTCGGCGTCGCGTCGCACAACCGGAACATCGCTCATCGGATAGCGGTCCGTTTCCGGAAGCACATCCAGCAGCAACTGGATCCCCTCAAAGGACGCCGCAATCTCTTTCAGATTCTGTTTCACATTGAATCGGTGGCACATCGCAACAGGCTACCGCGCTGCAACGCGGCCAGCCAATCGAAGACGATGAAGATTCCGGGGAACGGCCATGCCTGACCAGCCTCCACAAAAACGACGAGTCACCACCTCACCAGTTCCTGCTATGAGCAAAGGCAGCTATGCGGAGCTGCACTGCCGGACCAACTTTTCGTTTCTGGAAGGGGCTTCGCATCCCGACGAACTGGTTAATCGGGCGGCAGAACTCGGCCTGGCGGCGCTGGCGATAACGGATCGCAACAGCGTGGCCGGAGTGGTACGTGCTCACGTTGCGGCGAAAGAAGCGGGATTAAAACTGCTAATCGGTGCCGAGATGACGCCGGACGATGCTCCGCCGGTTGTCTTGCTGGCAACGGATCGTCAGGCGTACGGTCGACTCTCAAAGCTGATCACTTACGGTCGCCGCAATGCTCCCAAGGGCGAATGCCGGTTGAACTTCCAAGACATCACGCGACACGGTGAAGGACTACTGGCGTGTGTGCCGCTTGCTGACTGTCTCATTAAAGACCGGCACGTCTGGTTGAACCGCTATCGCGAGTGCTTCGGTGACCGTTGCTACGGACTGGCAGAGTTGCATCGCGGATCGCACGACGGACTTCTGCTTGATCGAATGAGCCGTTTGACAAGAGAGGCTGGCGTTCCGCTGCTGGCCGCCAACGACGTGCATTACCACGTTCCCGCACGACAACCCCTTCAGGATGTGCTCACAGCCATTCGGTACGGTTGCACAGTGGCAGAACTCGGCAGTCGTCGTTTCCCGAATGCGGAGCGTCATCTCAAAGCAGCACAGGCCATGCAGCAGCTTTTCAGACGCGAGCCGGAAGCCGTTACCCGGACACTGGAAGTCGCTGGCCGCTGCACGTTCTCACTGGATGAACTTCGTTACGAGTACCCCGAAGAACTCTGCCCGGATGGTCAGGAACCGTTCGCCTGGCTGGAACACCTTACCTGGGCAGGTGCCCGAGACCGGTATCCTGCCGGCATTCCTAAGCACGTTGGCAACCTGCTCATTCACGAACTGCAACTGATCAAAGAGCTGCGGTACGAAGCCTATTTTCTGACCGTGTGGGATCTGGTGACGTTTGCTCGGAGTCGCGGGATTCTCTGTCAGGGGCGTGGCTCAGCGGCGAATTCGGCGGTGTGCTTCTGCCTGGGCATTACTGCCGTGGATCCCGATCGTTTCAACACGCTGTTTGAACGATTCATCAGCCGTGAGCGTGACGAGCCGCCTGATATCGACGTGGACTTTGAACACGAACGACGCGAAGAAGTCATCCAGTACGTCTACAACAAGTACGGGCGGGACCGGGCCGGAATGACGGCCTCGCTGATTACTTACCGCACAAAGTCAGCCGTGAGGGACGTTGGCAAGGCTCTGGGATTCTCCATCGACCGAGTCAGTCGACTTTCTGGATTACATGACCGCACCGCTCCGCAGGAGTCGCAGCACTGGCTGACCGAAGCCGGACTTGATCCCGCGTCTCGAACGGCCAGGCAGTTCCTGCACCTGGTGGAAACGATTCGACATTTTCCCCGCCACCTCTCACAGCACACGGGCGGTCTGGTGTTTACACGGGGCAAACTTTCGGAACTGGTTCCGATCGAAAACGCTTCCATGCCGGACCGCACGGTTCTGCAATGGGACAAAAACGATCTGGACGCGCTGGGCATCCTCAAAGTCGATTGTCTCGCCCTGGGAATGCTGACGGCAATTCGGAAATGCCTGGACCTGATTCGCCAGCACGAAGCGCGTGATCTGAGCCTCGCAACGATCCCCGCAGAAGATCCGGGCGTTTACCGGATGATCCAGCAGGCAGACACGATAGGCGTCTTCCAGATCGAAAGCCGGGCACAGATGAGTATGCTGCCACGACTGAAGCCGAAGTGCTTCTACGATCTGGTGATTGAAGTGGCGATCGTCAGGCCGGGGCCAATTCAGGGGGACATGGTCCATCCGTATCTGAGACGACGCTGCGGCGATGAACCGGTCACGTATCCCGACGATCGAATCAAAGCCGTCCTGCACCGGACGCTGGGCGTGCCGATCTTTCAGGAACAGGCCATGCAACTGGCGGTCGTCGCTGCCGGGTTCACGCCAGGAGAAGCCGACCAGCTCCGCCGTTCAATGGGTGCCTGGCGGAAGCAGGGAATTATCGACCAGTTCCGACAGAAATTCATCGACGGAATGCTCGGCAACGGATACGACCTCGACTTCGCCGAGCGAGTCTTCAAGCAGATTCAGGGGTTCGGCGAGTACGGTTTTCCCGAGTCACACTCCGCCAGCTTTGCCTTGCTGGCC
>JADHNX010000134.1 GCA_016779365.1 Planctomycetaceae bacterium | reverse complement strand
AGGAGCAGTGCCATCTGAACTTGCGACCTCGCACCCTCAGAGCTAGATTCCACACCACAAAGCCGCCGTAGCTCAGTTGGCAGAGCGACGCTTTCGTAAAGCGTAGGTCATGAGTTCAAGTCTCATCGGCGGCTCTTTTATAAGTCTATGCTGTATCACGACTTGCGAACACCTGCCGAACCCCGGCTGTGCAGCGAAAACCCTGTCTTACGACTTTTTGTACGACAAATGGGAGCTGCACGATGCCACGCAAAAAGAAGCCGCGTTACTGGCACCACCGACCGAGCGGACAAGCCTACGTCAGAATTGACGGTAAGAACCACTATCTCGGCCCGTACGATTCGCCAGAAAGTCGCGATCGGTACGACGATCTCATCCGAGGTTGGACGCTGAATCAATCCGCTGATCGGTTCGCAATCACAATCGACGAGCTTGCTCTCCGATACATCCAGCACTGCGAGTCGTACTACCGCAAGAACGGGACACCAACGACCGAGGTCGGTAAAGCACGCAAAGCCCTGAAGTTCTTCGATTACCTGGGCGTGCAGTTGTAGGAGCTGAGTCGGCGATTTCTGGCTAAGGTCCGTGATTCTCCTACCTTCTTGCGTGAATGCTTCCGGGCGGCTTTCTTCTTTGGCTTTGCGGCGGCGCCATCGCGGGTGGTGCGGATGCGGGCGAGGAATTCCAAGCCGGTTCGTCGCGCGGGTCCTGCGGGACCAACTGGCCGCGGAACGCTTTCGCGAGGATCGATTGGTCCAGCTGGTTCATGGTGTCCGACTTTTCTTGTTCGCGAAGCCGCTGACTGAAGTTGAGCGCCGCTCCTTTGACTGCTTGCACACTCCAAACCAGGCACCAGCGACTGTGCCCAAACTCGCGATGGCTGCAATCGGCATCACGTCCCAGCCGATCAGCGGCGTCAGAGCCCGCGCGATACCCAGACCGATCATGGCCCCAACGGTGGCGAATCCAATCGGCTGTGCCAGATCAGCCTTCAGAGAGCGGTCTGCGGCCCGGACGAGGCCATAGCTGCCGGCGACTCCAAGGGCCGCGCCGACCAGAAAGATCAGCCCCAATGTCGAGTCGGTGGCGTTGCGGGGCGTCAGCAGAAAGCCGGTGGCCATTCCGGTAAGAGCACCGCAGACGTAGACAACTCCCATCATCGGGTGGTCCGTCGAGAAACCGGGGCGAGTGAACGGGACCAGTTCTTTCACGGTGTCCCGCAGTTCCGCATAGCCGGGAGAGATGCCGGGAATCAAGGCCTTGCCGCTGCTGGTGACCACGGTCAGGGATTCGCCCCGGTAACGGAAGACGTGAGCCGCCTGCACGTCATCGACGTCACAACTGAACCACTCGGCGGCCGACGCGAGAAACTGGCGCGGAATGTGGCAGTTGTGGAAGTGGATCAGGCGACCGACCGTGTCGACATGAATCGCCGCTGACTTCACGCCATTTGAGAACCGGTAAACCAGGGCGTCCTGCGAGATATCAGGCTGCTCAGCGCTCGGGAATGACTGTTCTTCAGCCAGTTGTGCCGGGCTGCGGTTTCTGCAGAACAGGCTGAGCCAGACACAACCGCAACCGATCAGAAAGAACACCGCGAAGACAAAAAGCGTGACCGCATCCAGTTCGCCCTTCCGACCGGCCTGCACGATGGCGATCGGACACCCGATCACGAGTGCCAGCGAGAGCACGAACACGACAATCCGATTGAACAGCGGAAACCCAGCCTGTGCTTGCTTCATGCGTCCGCCTTTCGAGTGCGTTTCCGGCGGGTGGTGCGGATGCGGATGACGGCGGGATGCTGCTCCAGCCATTCGGCCAGTTCTGCCGGTGTGGATTGGCGAATGTGATCCATCGTCTGCTTGCGGGTCATCCCGGTGTCGGCAATAAGGTGCTCTTCCTGCCGGTCGGTGAGCTTTTTCCGGTTGAACTTCGCGACAAACTGCTCTTTGACTGTCTGGCGGAATTCTTCGTCGGCAACGTCCTTGAGTTCGTTCGCCAGCTGCTCGTAGGTCACGTTCGGTTTCGATACGACTGGCTTCATGGATGACAACGGTTCGAGCGCCTCGTAGATGCGCACGGCGTCGTAGACCAGAAACCGCTGCTTGTCATCGCCGTCACCATAGAGGCCCGGACAGAGCCGCGTGGCACGTCCCAGCATCTGCTCGAACAGAATCCGGCTGCGAACTCGCCGTAGAAAGACAATGCGGTCAATCGACGGGACATCGATCCCCGTCGTCAGCAGATCGACGGTCGTCACGACTTTTGGTAGCTGCTCGTTGCGGAACCGGCGGATCAGTTGCAGTGGCTTGTCTGAGTTGCCAGTGATCTTCTTGACGGTGTCGGTGTGGATGGGACCGTAGAGTTTCTCGAACTCTTCCTTCATCAGCCGCTCGACCAGCTGAGCATGATCGTCGGTGACGCAGAAAATCAGCGTCTTGCCAGGCAGACTCGGATCGATCTGCTCGGCGAGTGCCTGGCAGACCGTGCGGTTGAAGTTCTCCGTGATCACGCTGCGGTTGAAGGTGTCGACCTCGACTTCCACTTCGTCGGGCGTATTGAAGAGCTGAAGCTGCTGCGTCCTGGTGTTGAAAGTCTTGATTTCCTCGCCACGTTCCCAGCGGATGCCGTCTTCGGAAAGCGCCGTCACGATGCCGAACGGCGGTTCGTGGTCGACCAGCCAGCCATCAATCACGGCCTGGCGGTAGCTGTATTCGTAGATCGGACGCCCGAAGATTTCCGTGGTGTGCAGGGCTGGTGTCGCGGTCAGGCCGACCTTCACCGCGTCGAAGTGCTCGATAACTCGACGGTATTTCGAGATGTAGTCGGCTTCGTCCCGGAACTGCAGTTCGCCATCTGTCATCTGCTGGTCGAGGTTGTAACCGCGATGGCACTCGTCGATGACGATGCAGTCGTACCAGTCGACGGGAATGGACTCCGTTTCGTCGCTCGGGTACAGCAGACGCTTCACCATGCCCTGCACCGTGGCGATGTGCAGCTTCGTATCCGTGTCCGGCTTCAGATCGCCCAGGCCCTTCACGTCGTAGATGTCGTTGAAGGTCTGGAAGTTTTCCAGGTGAAACGTCGTCAGTGCATCGTGTGTCTGCTGCCCCAGAGACGTCCGGTCGACCAGAAACAGAATCCGTCGAAAACGCTTCGTCTTGATCAGCCGATAGATGAGACTCAGACAGGTGACCGTCTTGCCGGTTCCCGTCGCCATCGCGACCAGTAATTCACGTTTACCCTCGGCGATGCCGGCTTCTGTCGCTCGGACTGCTTCAGCCTGATAATCGCGAAGAGGCAGGTAGTCGGTCGGTTCGCTGATCAGCTTCTGATCGGCTTCGTCTGAATTCTGTGCGAGCAGCTCCGTCAGCCCTTCCGGCGTATACCATGATTCCAGTGCTCGCGGGTGATTGGTTTCGAGTCGCGCGTCCTGAAACCAGACACCGCTCTTTTCGGCCAGCTGCTTCAGGTACGGGCGTCCGTTGGTGGAGAACAGGAAGGGAACCTGAAACTCACCCCAGGGGCCACCAGTCGCCGCGTGCCCACCGTCAGGGCTGAAACCGCGGCTGTACCGTCGGGACTGTTCGATGGCTCCTGCCGCGTCCTTACGCTTTCTCTTGGCCTCGACCACCGCGACGGGCATCAAACCGGCAAACAGGACGTAGTCGGCGGGACCATTGGCTGTCGGCCATTCGGCGATGGCCAGGTTGCGTCCCTTGACCGGCCGCGTGCCGTGGCTGTGTCTCAGGCTGACACTGTCGGCTTCCCAGCCAGCGGCGCGGAGCTGTGCGTCAATGAGATGTCGAGTGTCGGATTCATCGAGTTCGACTTCGTCTGCCGCCTGCTGTGCCGCTTTGATTGTCTCTTCTCGGATTTTCGAAGAGGTCTGGGGCTGTTGCTTCGACAGTTCTTCGACGTGCAGCCGATGTTCTTCAAGCAGCTTCTGCAGTTCAGCTTCAGTCTGTTCAGCAAGTTCGAATGCGGCCGCTTCGTTTTCGTAGGCTTGTTTCGCCCTCGCAGCCTCTTCGGCAACTCGCTGCTCCAGCTCTGCCCGTTGCAGTTCCGTGCCGGCGAGTTCAGCCTCTTTGCTGGCAAGCGCTTCCCGGATGGCTCGCAGCTCGTCCTTCAGTGCGTCGTCGGCATTACTTGGGTCCGGCGGTGGAACGAATGGACCGGGCTTGAAATTCCTGTCCGGGGCGATCGTCCGGTGAAACCAGATGGCAATCTGACGAAGCAGTTTCAGCTGATACAGAGCTTCCCGCTGCTCACCGGCCAGACTGTGAACCGCGTTGTTTCCAGCGTGCCTTAGCGTCCGCATGACTTCCGCCAGCGACTGGTCCAGCAGACCCGCGTCCTTCAGTGATCGCTCGACATCTCGAAACGTCGCGTCAGCACCACAAGCGAGTCCGATTCGAGCCGCCATCTCTCGGGCAAGAGTTTCGGCAAGCTGCCGAATCTTGACCAGCGCCGCATTGGGATCGTCGAAGACATACCGCTCCGCCAGCGCACCATGCCGGACAAGAATGTCCCCATGCTTCGCGAGAAATCCAAAGTTGACTGATTGGCTCGACACGGCGCTGCTGTCTGCTCCGCACGCGAAGCGTTGATGATGTTTTGACCTGTGGCAAACACGCAGGCCAGACTACAGCGGGAATCTCAAAACCACAATCAACACGAACGGATTCAGGCGTCACCAGACGGTTAATGTACTGATCAATGAATCACAAAGACCTGACGGGTAACTGCGATGAGCGGCGGAAACTCAGGCTTGATTCCATGATGTGGCCGCTTGCCGCGGCATGAACACGACGGACGCCAGATCCGAGCCCGTCAGCGAACCAGACGATGGTCAGACGGCAGGCTGCCAGACATCTGGCAACCTCGGGGCCAGATCAAGTGGGCGTATTGATCCCCACGAACTGAGCGATCGAGGAATGCCAGACATCTGGCAGGAACTTCGACGCGATCGAAGACACAAGAGCCGCCAGATCAATCACACGCCGCAGTCTGGAACCGTTCGGGATCAGTCTCCAGTTGGTCGGGCTTCATAAACCCGTCGGTGCCGGGCGCTGGGATTAGACTGCCGCTGGATTGTTTTCCTGCTCCTGCTGCCTTAGCTCCCTGGCCAGCCGACCGATGTGCGGCCCCTTGGTCTTCAGCTCCTCGTAGGCTGCCGCCTGTGTCTGGTTCATTTTCCGGCCTTCCGCCAGTGCTTCCTCCATCGCGTCGAGGTTGAAGGCGTCCATTTGTAATTGCGTGTCCGGGGAGTAGTCCGAGTGCGATGTCATCGGGAATCTCTCCGCGTTCATGTAGTCGTCGAGTGTCATTTGTATGGTCTTTCATAGCCGGGTTGATTACGTCTCGACGCTACCACTCGTACGTCGGATCATCGCCGCAATCTTCCTTCAACTGCATCAGAATGAACATTAAAGGCGTCAACGTCTGCAAGAATTGGGTGTCCCAATGGTGCAGCGGAACCCAATTGAATCCGAGAGATCAATTCTCAGGTCTTCCCGGATTCTGTTGCACCGCGGAAACGATGGCGACGAACTCTGCCATGACGGTGGCAAACCAGCTTCAATCGGGCCGCGGTTTTGATGCCACGGGAACGGATTCTGCCACAGTCATGGCAGAATCCGAGCAACTGCTCTCATGGGGCCGCGGTTCTGAGGCAGCGGAAATGAGACGGTGGAGCAGGTTTGTCCAAGGCCATTCTACAGCTTTCAGAGCATGGCAACCCATGTAATGCGAATTACGTCAGGCCGCTGGTCACATCCCGGCTGCAATTTCGCTGTCTCCGTTGCACGCCCCGGTCGCGCAGACCGAGTTCAGAAACACAATTTGCCAATGAATCAAATTGATCAGCCGGCCTACAAGCAGCGGAAACTCCGCAAATTATTCTGGAGCAGTGTCGAGGGCTCGTTGAAGAATAAAACTGCGAAGTAAGATCGACGCTCCGGTCGCGATCACAGCAGCGTTGGACGAAAGTTGTCCGTGGGGCAATCTGACGGCACGCGACAAGATTGCGATGACGAGGAAACGCTGACATTCTTCGGTGGTAACGGACAGGGTTTCTTTGTTTTGCGCCATCTCTGCATTGGCTCGTTCATGCATAGTTTGAGTTGATAGCCAGTTACCTCAAGCTGCGCAGTTCCGTGGTTTCCGTGGCGTTTTCGATTTCCGTGATAAGAGTCCGGAGCTGGTCAATCTCGAGTTTGAGACCTTTCGCCTCGCGGTGGGCCAGCAATTCTTTTTCGAGCTGTCGGAGTTGTGGCAGGACAGGTTTCGCCGCAGCGCCGTACTTTCGGAGAGTCGTCAGACATTTCCTGATGCGATCACCTTTACCCCACTTGTCGATTTCCATGACGTCGATGCAGAGCGGAATGCCTTCCCTGATGCGGTGACTGGCGAGGACATCAAGTCCCGCCAGGCGAACGCCACTAGCGAACATGATTCCACTCGGGGCGGGTTTCGCGATCGCCTCGTGGATCGCTGGCAGCAGTGGTTTCACTTCGCGGTAAGTCAGGTGTTTGTAGACATTCCCGATGCTTCCCCGGGCGCGCCCGTCCTCGTTGTGCAGCCCTGCGGCGATGGCCTTGCGGAGCAGCTCGCGATCGACTCCGTCCAGGGACCGCTGCAGCATTTGTCCGAAGATTGCGAAGCAAAGATACCGCTGTTCCATACCACGCGGATCGCTTTCCGATGGCCCACGCGCAAGCATCTCAAGCAACTTCGGCACGATGGACATTGCGGGCTGGCCAATACTCGCGAGAGCTTCCGCAGCTTTGATTCTCAGCCAGAGGTCATTCGAGTCAAGAGCTCTTGTCAGGGCCGTTAAGGCAGGAGCGGCGTCACTCTTCATTAGGGCCAGAGCCTCGCAGGCTCCATACTGAGACTCGATGTGTGCCGATCCAAGAAGCTCCAGGAGTACTGGCATCATGTCGGCCTTGCGGCGTGTGAGTGTCATCGCGGCGCGTTGACGCACGACTGGCGACCAGCTTCCAAGGCGGTCTATTGACTCTTTATTGGTCAACTTGTCGTAGTAGCTGTTGCGATCCTTGTTACTCCAGCCTCGACCGTCAGCGATCAGAGCTTTGGCCCCGTTCGACTCAAGTTGCGGTGCGACACTCTGCCCGCGGCCGGTCAATCGAATCTGTCTGAGTGGCTGCGCATAACTAAGAAGATACGCGCCGGTGCAGTCCCAGCCAGCGTATCTGTCGTTCTTCAATCCGGGGGGGCCCTGGTGACGAAACGTACCATCCCAGCCACGTGCGAGGTCGAAGTACCAGGCCCCGAATTCCTGCATCCAGGCTCCCGTGGCGTGAGGTCCGGACTGAGCCACGCCTGGCAGCGACCATAGTATGTTGAAGAAATTACCAGTGTGACCGGTGTCGCGTTCGGCTCCGTGTGAGGCGATGCTCATCCGCGAGAAGAACTCAGCTCCCTTTGCTTCACCGAGCTGATTAAACAGGACGGCCGCCATTCCGCACTTGCCGTTGTCCTCATGAGTCTGTGTCCACGGATGGTGGTCGCCATAGGGCACTGCTCCTTTCCCGATGTAGAAACTCACCAGGCGAACACTGCGATCAATCGCTCGGTCGATCGCCGGATCGGTTACGCCTGCCTCACGGGCCAGCACAAGCGCTGTCGTCAGTGGCACTCCGGGAGCGTTCATCATCCCGTAACCGCCAAGCCGTCCATCCAGCTGAGCAAAGCGGTGTCCCCAGGAACCAACCACGCTCTGTCCGTTCGCAGCCTCCAGTGCCAGCCGTCTCAGTCCCGGCATGACGGATGTGTCATCCGTTGCCATCACGTATTCGGCGAGCAGCGTAATTACGTAGCCGTAATACCACGTCTGAAAACTGTCGGCCGAGTAACTCGCCGCCCATTGAGCTTCCCGCTTTACCAGCGGCAGATACTCAGGGTTGCCACTGGCAAGCAAAGCGAGTGCGTTCAACGACCGAGTGATCGCGTTCTGCCGATACGATGTATCGGCAATGCGTTTCGCCAAAGCCTGACAGCCCTGTTCAAGAATGCGTTTCGACTTCGGGCAGTCAAAAGGTGCGGTCTCGCTGTACGTGCCGAGAACTGGAAGCTTCACCGACACCGTGCTGATCTCACCGGCCCGCCAGCGGATCAGCGACAGAGTCCCCTCGCTTTCTTCGGATTCCGCCATGGTGAGCGCCTTTCCGAATTCCGTCCGTGGGTCGTATGAGAATCGCCTGTCAGCGATGCCAAGGACAGCATCACCAACCTCAAGGATTCCATCAGCAGGGGAATCCGGATCAACTCTGGTAATGGAGATCTGCCGCGCGTCGCTGGTCACCAGCTTGTCGCTGAACATCCACCCGCGGGCTCCGGTTGCTCCGAGACTCCAGTCATGAACTGCGCCCGGAGGAATCGTATCACCCTTTGTGAAATCCGGATGAGGCATTCGTCCTGAGGGGCCGGCCGCGATCACAAGGCCGGAGGCCAACGACGGTATCAGAGCAACGGTAATACAAAGAGCACTGCCCAACTTCGCTTTAGACATAAATTGACTGCGCTTTCCTGAGCTTGATGTTGTGTTTGCGGGACGCACAAAGGCTGCATTGGTTGGAATTGCCCAAGGGCTGTCGTTGACTTCGTCTCTCGGATTCTCCGCGTTACTTTTGCCTCGTGCCGCCACCGATTACGGATTGATAGGTTGGGCCGATGCGGATCTCGTCGAACTGGCCTTCGCCGCTCAGCACCAGACGATTGAGCCTGGTCTGATCGATGTTGAAGGGTACGGAAGCGCGGCCCTCTTTCTCGGGTAGCTTGAGATCGGGACCGACTTGGAAGGGCACGAAGCTGTCGTCTTCACCATATTTGCCCCAGATAATCCTGCCCACCACGAAGACGGGAGTGTTCGGTCGAGTGCCGGTGATCCGACGCGGCTGAACCTTGCCGTCCAGTACGACTGCAGTTTCATACTGACTTACGTGAGACCTGAAACCAACGCCTTCCTTGAGACCCTCGCTGCGCAGCGTGACGGTGCCCCCACCTTGACGGTGCTCGTACACGGAATTGTGCATGAAGAGATAGCTCATCCACAGGGTGGCTCCGTCTTTCAGAAGCCCCGCCTTCTCCAGGCTATCGTCGAGTTCGATCACACAATCGCTGCTCCACCGATGGGCGCTGCCGCGGTTGCCGGTGACGGGGAGTGCTCCATAGCTCAGTCCCTCCGCAAGGGTCGCCGGCGCCCGGTCGAGCTTCTGATCACTCATGTAGGTGTAAACGCCGCTGGTGCCCAGTGCTCCGCTCTTGCCGATCAAGCTTTGAGGATCGTTGGCACTTGCCGGGTAATCGAACGGTTCGTAAATCAGCGCTCCACCGGGATCGATGGGTCCCAGATTCACCACCAGCGTCGCCGGGGTCACATCGCCGCTGGTCGGCTGAATGGCGTAGGCGAGCTTGCCCCTGGCCGGTGCCTGTTTGTCATGAAAACCGCGGGCGTGTGGAGCAACTCGGTCTGAGATCACCGCGCCGTCACGTGAAATCCGAAATCCCTCGTACTTGCCCCTGGCCTTCCAGCTAAGCATCACTCCTTCGAGACTGCGGTAACCCTTGAGGTCAGTG
>JADHNX010000133.1 GCA_016779365.1 Planctomycetaceae bacterium | reverse complement strand
GACTTTCTGCTGGTTGCCGCCTGAAAGATTTCCCGCTCGCTGCTCTGGTCCGGAAACTTTGATCTGCAACTGCTCGACGAAACCGTTGAAGGCGTCGCGTTCGCGTTTCTGCTGGATCAGGCCGGCGACCGTGAAGCGTGACAGATTTGGCAGTCCAAAATTTTCCAGCACGCTCTGATTCAGAATCAGCCCTTGCCCTTTACGGTCTTCAGTCAGCAGACAGATGCCGGCAGCAATCGCGTCGCGAGGACTTCGAATGTCCAGCTCTTTGCCGTCGAGCGTCACCGTGCCTGCTTCCCGCTTGTCCGCTCCGAAAATCAGTCGAGCCGTCTCCGTTCGACCAGCTCCCACGAGACCGGTTAACGCAACAATTTCGCCGCGCCGAACGTTGAAGGAAACATCTTCCACTTTCGGACCGCCAGCCAGCCCGCTGACCACGAGGCCCGGCCTTTCTTCGACGTCCGATCTTTCTGACACTATGGCAGAGACGCGAGTCGGAAACTCGTTCTCCAGTTTTCGACCGACCATCAGTTCAATCAGTGTCTCGCGGGTCAGCTCGCCGATTGGCCTCGAATCAACGTACTCACCGTCACGTAGAACCGTCACACGGTTACAGATCGCGAAAATTTCATCCAGCCGGTGACTGACGTAAACAATGCCGATGCCCTGGGACTTGAGTTCCTCGACGATCCTGAAAAGTCCCTGCACTTCCCGAGGCGACAACGCCGCGCTCGGCTCGTCCATCACGATGATTCGGGAATCCAAAGAGAGAGCCTTGGCGATTTCGACAACCTGCTGCTGAGCAACCGTCAGATCTCGAACAAGGGCATCCGGGTTCAGCTCAACTCCGATTCGCGCGAACAGATCGCGTGCTCGCCGCCGTTCTTTTCCTGCTGAAATAAAGCTGAAGCGGCCTGGCTCCTGACCAAGAAAAATGTTCTCACGCACGGTCATCGCCGGAACGAGATTGAACTCCTGGTAAATGATACCAATGCCGGCCCGCTGCGAGTCCTGCGGGCTGGCGATTTGAACGGCTCGGCCATCAATTTCGATCGTCCCCGAATCAGGCTGATGTGCTCCGCCGAGCACTTTGATCAGCGTGCTCTTCCCGGCGCCGTTCTCACCGAGCAACGCCAGCACGTCGCCGGATGCCAGATCAAGATCGACACCCTTCAGCGCGTGAACGCCGGGAAAGGACTTATCCACGCCGCGCATTTGCAGCAGCGGCGGACCTGATAAAGAGTTCCGCAAATCTGCAGCCGATGAGTGAGGTCCCGTCACCATGAGAATGTCCGACGTCAGTTTCGCAGAAAGTCATCCCCGACCAGAATTCTCCGAGACCTCTGCATCTGTAACGCTGCGGACCGGAAGGGCTTCGAACTAACCTGGGGATTTGAAGACCTCAATCTCAGGCACCTCGCCTGGCACTGCCGGCTTTGTCGACCATGTCAACGACGGCTGCAGTTCCGGGTCTTTTTCCGCATCAGCCTTCTTGTAAATCGCCGTCGGGATCAACTCGACCGTTTCGAACTCTTCGCCGTCGAGATACTTGATGATATTTTCAACCGAAACGACTCCCATCTTCTTTGGGAACTGAATCGGGTCAGCGTAGATCTTGCCTTCGAGGATTGCCTGCTTGCCTTCCAGTTGACCGTCGAAACCGATGATCGTGACCTGGTCGAGCTTCTCGGCCTGCTTGAGAGCCGTCCACGCTCCCAGAGCTGACGGGTCATTGATGGCAAAGATACCTCGCAGATTCTGATGCGCCTGCAACGCGTCGGACGCCGCTTTGAAGCCTTCGTCACGCAGCCCGCCGCCTTCAAGTTCTGAGACAATCGTGATCCTGCCCGACTCGCGATCCTTGTTGTGCTCATCAAGGACTTCCGAGAACCCCTGCACTCTCAGCACGCAGGAATTTGCCTGTTTGAAGTGCAGTACCAGAACTTCGCCACCAGCGTCGCCGAGTGCTTCGATCATCGCTTCGCCAGCCAGCCTGCCTCCCTGATAATTGTCCGTGCCGATGTGCCCCGCGACTTTCGCGTCTTCCGCCGCACATTGAAGATCGCAGGTGAAAACCGGAATGCCGGCTTCGTTGGCTTTGCGAATCGCCGGCCCAATGGCGATTCGATCGGCAGGGTTCAGGACAATCGCCGCGACTCCCTGAGCGATGTAATTGTCGATGTGCTTTGACTGCTCGTTGACGTCCCGCTCGGCATCGTTGACCAGAACCTCGAAGCCATGCTCTTTGCCAGCTTCGGTCATGCTGTCGGCGATGATTTTGAAAAACGGGTTCTTCAGAGTCAGCGCCGAAAACCCGATCGTGCCTCGCGATTGGATCGGCGTTAGTTCCTCATTCGACAACGAGGTTCCGTTATCAGCACCGTCGTTGCCGCCGTTTGAACAGCCACAGACAAACAGCAGAGCCACCAGAAGTGATGATGAGACAGAGTATTTTGTGCAAAGCCGCAGCATTTTCGTTTCCTCGGTGCGTCAGTCGGACAAAGACGAATCGTTGATCGAGTGGAACCTGAATCGCTCGTTGTGGGCCAGAAGGTTTGCAGACTCAGTCTATCCTGTCGAGTCACCGGCGCTCTCTTCTCAACTCGTTGAAAGGGCTGACTGCACCGCCGGACTCATGATATGCTGCGACCCTGAATCGATTTCTTCAGACAATCACTGCGGACCAGGAAACAGTATCGATGAACTTTTTGAGTCAGCTGACGGGATGTTTCGCTCTCCCTTGTGCCGAGAATCCGACTGTCGCGATGGTCGAAGCCGCGTACCGGCACCACGGCCTTGACTGGCGATACATCAACTGTGAAGTCGGTCCGGACAAACTTGCCGATGCCGTGCTCGGCGCGCGAGCGATGGGTTGGGCGGGATTCAACTGCTCGCTGCCAAACAAAGTGGAAGTCATTCAGTATCTCGATGGCCTGGGTGAGTCGGCAAAGATCATCGGCGCCGTCAACTGTGCGGTCCGACGAGGCGATCAGCTCATCGGAGAGAACACGGACGGCAAGGGCTTTCTGGAATCACTCCGTGAGAAGATCGATCCTGCCGGCAAGTCGCTGGTCATGTTCGGTGCTGGTGGAGCGGCGCGGGCGATCGGCGTTGAAACAGCCCTCGCCGGACTGACGAAAATCACCGTCGTGAATCGTTCCACCGATCGAGGTCAGGAGCTGGCGACGCTGCTTCGTGAGAAGACACCTGCCGCCGTTGACTTTGTGAAATGGGACGGCGAATACAACATCCCGGTCGGCACTGACATCGTCGTTAATTCAACATCCATCGGCCTGTTCCCGGACGTCGACGCTCGTCTCGCGTTGAACATGGACTCGGTCACGTCGGACATGCTGGTTGCAGACGTGATCCCCAATCCGCCTCGAACAAACCTTGTCACCGAAGCGGAAGCTAAAGGCTGCGCGGTGATCGATGGCCTCGGCATGCTCGTCAATCAGGGAGTCATCGGCATCAAATACTGGACCGGCATCGACGTCGATCCGACCGTCATGCGAGCAAAGCTGGAAGAAATCTTTTCCAACTGACGAACCATGCCGAGCGGCAATTCACCTGTCGTACTCCGATATTTCTAAAGCGTCTTCAAGTACTCAAGTAGCGACCGTTTTTCTGATTCAGACAAAGAATTCGGAAACGTGTGTCCTGCCGCAGACTTGCCGGCTTTCGTCGTGTCGAAATGCGATCGTCGTTCGTAGATGCTTTTTGCCTCGTTGGGCAATGCCTCGAACTCTGCGACTTTCAGGCCGACTCGCTGCTGGTCGTAGCCGTTCTCGGTCCGCTTCCAAACGGTTGGTCGCTTCGCCGAGTTCAGCACGTGCCACAACGTCGGCACTGACCCGTTGTGAAAGTACGGCGCCGACGCCCAGAGTCCATCGAGCGGCGGGGCGACGTACCCGTTCGGATCGACGTCGACTTCATCCTGGCCGTAGCGGCTCATCCACCCATCACGCATCCATTCGCGGTGTTGCCGGTTCAGCGCTTTCAGTCTGACCGGGTCCGTGCCAACCACTTCGAGCGGGACGAGAACCTGCTCGTACTTTTCGTCAGTTCCGTACGTACCGTGACAACGTGAGCAGTTTTCATTGAACACCGCCCTGCCCTGCTCTGCCATTTCTGCATCAATCGCAAACGGATACTTCGGCGGCCGCAACGATTCGATCCACGCCTGGATGTCTTTGAAATCGTCTTCCCACGAGATCAGCGTTTCCCGATCGTTTTTCGGCAGCAGCATGAACTGCATCAACACGCGATGATTCTTCGGGGCAAACCCGTCCGCATAGAGGCTGCGTTTCTTACGAACGTTCCACAACGGTGGAGCATCCATGTCGTGATGAATCTGCGGCGGCTCCGGACGTGACCGATCGACGTTCATGTCGTTGTCGCGAAGGTTTCCCAGAACGACTCCAAAAACAACCGAGTTTGTCGTGCCGTGAGTCGTTCCCAGCGGCAACTTCAGCGAGGCCAGATCCAGGTGTCCAAGCTTCCTAAACAAAGTCAGCTTCGTGAGCCGAACATCCTCGGTCAGCGACTGAAGTGCAAAGTGAGAATTCGGCAGCCCAGGAATCACCTTGCCGGCAACCTTGCCAGCGTGACAGGCCAGGCAGTTCATCACGCGATTGCCATCCCCCGTGTCGACGTAGCCGAGCGGCGAACCTTCGCCGCGATCGTCCGGTGACTCCATCAGACCGTAATACGAAAACGTCATCCGACGACGTTCTGCCGGCGATGCCGATTCCGCTTCCTGCCGCAGTTCATCCGGCCAGCGCCGCCACAGATTCTCGAACACCGTCTGATCGAAATCCGGAGGCAGGTACGGCTTCGTACGCAGATGCTGCCAGCCACGTTCCGAAGCCGTTTCCGCGTCCTCGGATGACGCGGAGCTGAGAGGAAATTTCAGAACAACAGCAAGGAAACACAAACTGGCGATCAGGATGGCCTGCCCTGAATGCCTCAGTCCAGCAGCGCCGGGATGCTTCATCGTTTGCTTCCGACCATTCAGAACGAACTCGGCTCAAATTATCCTGGAAACGAGTCCACAAACACTTCCCGTTTCAGTGGCACGCGACGCCGTCGCGTCGGCCCGCTTAAGACCTTCCGTACGGAGTACGGAGCCACTGTGAGATGATTCTGAACACAAATTTTTAGTACCTAGCGAGGTCGCCAGCACTCGGAGCGATGTTTAATGCCGAGACAAATTCCTGAGCACCGCTGACCATCATTTTCAGCTCGCTGCCCAGCGCGATGAACTGCCATCCTTCGTCGATGCGCATTTTCACATCATTAATTGTCTGAACGTGCAGACCGACCGGAGTCCCGGTTTTCTTGCCGGAAGCGAGCACTCGCTGAAGCATCGCTTCGAATTCTTCAGGAGTCGGGTCTGTGCCATCGGGGGCTTTCATCTGCCATTTAAGATCGTTCGGGCCGACGAAAATCGCGTCCACACCCGGCAGGCTGTAAATCTCGTCAGCGTTATCGACTCCTTCGGGCGACTCGGTCTGCAACACGACCAGAATTTCATCGTTGGCGTGCTCGTAGTATTCACCAGCCGACGCGTCGAAATTCATCGCTCCCAGACCGCCACCGATCGAACGGTTTCCTGTCGGCGGGTACCTCGCAGCGGCAATCGCGATTTTCGCTTCCTCGACCGTGTTGACCATCGGTACGACGATCCCATGCGCACCGGCATCGAGCACTCGTTTGATCAGGTCATGGTCACCGCGAGGAACGCGAGCCAGCGGCACGCAGCCAGCATCAGCAATCGCGCCGAACAGCAGCCCGGCGTTGTCCCAACCGATTGGCGAATGCTCAAGGTCAACAGTCAACCACGGAAAACCCGTCCGCGCCATCAGCCTCGCGGCATACACACTTCCCAGAGACAGCCAGGTACCGACCTGCGGTTCCCCTGCCTGCAACGCCGCTTTTACCGGGTTTTTCTTCATTCTGGCTCGTCCTTAATCGTGGGTGTCTGTCTTCGAAAAAAGCGTACGCGCTCCCGGAATTTATCGGTGCGTTACCAAAGGCGTTGCTTAAACACCTGAGTGAACCGGCAATCCGCACAATTGTTTAACGGCGGTTCAACTCGGAACGGTGCATTGTCGTGCCCGCACCGAACCCGTCAACCATCGCTCGACGATTGCGACTTGAGCGTTCTCATTTTCCCAGCGCGAACCTTGCACGATGTTCGAGCATTCAACAAAGCGTGCCAGTCTGATGCGCAACGTTGACGCGACCGCTCGATAGAACACTCAAACAATGACACGAATCTCGATCAACGCGTCACACTGTGGGCACGACATGCCGACGTTCAGCTCGTCGCGTCTCACGCGCAGTTGCGTCATGCAGGCGGGACAGGTCGCGAAGACATGACTGGCTTCACGAATCGCCTCGGTTGTCACCGACAATTCTCCGCTGCACTGCGAACACGTCGCTCGTTTTCCCAGCAGATGCTTATCAACCTGCGTCTCGTGCAGACACTCCGGGCAGGTCAGTGCGTATCCCTCAAGAGGAACGCGAAGCAACTCGGATCCGGAAACTTCTTCCCACGGGCCAACTTCAGTTTCGTTGACATGGATCATCCGATTGAGCTGCGTGACCTGCATCACCTCAGCGACGTCTTCCGATGCATTGGCGAGGTGGACTTCGCAGCCGGCATTGTGAAGCTGAATCAGCACGCCCAGAACACTGCTCGGCAAATAGGTCGTATCGCGAAGGTCGATGACCAGTTTCAGGCACTCGTTGTCGCCAACGAATCTCGAAAGCTGTTCATGCAGGTCGGACGTTCGATGAGAGAAATCGTCGATCTGCTGCATGAATCTTACGATGCTGACCGTCCCGGCTTCACGGATCTCAAAAAGGTCAAACTTCGGCATCTCGTCTTCTCCATCGAGTGAGGAGTTTCGTCCCGAAAGCGCACATTGCTGTTTCACCTTCGAGCAGTTTCAACAAGGTGGGTTATCGTCATGCTGAACTGCCCCAAGGCAGTCCTATTGGGATTTCCTGTCCGGTCGGTAGCCTTTTCCTGGCCTGCCGCGACCTTGCTTCTTCCCGCCGACCTTCTTTCTTCCACCGATTCCGGCATCCGAATTGTGCACGTATTCGCCGCGAAATCGATTGTTTGCGTCCTTGCGCCGAGCTTCCAGAGCTTCCTTCGGCGGCTTCGATGGAATCAGGCTGTCACAGCCTGGCCCGATCAAATCCTGACGCCCCGCCTGCTCCAAAGACTTCCGAACTTCGAAGTAGTTTTCAGGCTTGAAGAACTGCATCAACGCACGTTGTAGTTTTCGATCCCGCAGATGTTTCGCGATGTGTACCGGCTTCTTCGTGAAGGGGTCCACCCCGGTGTAGTACATGGCGGTCGCCACGTCGAACGGCGCAGGAATAAAGTCCTGCACCTGGTCCGGCTTGTAGCCATTGCGCTTCAGAAAAACGGCTAGGTCGATCATGGCGTGCAGGTCGCTGCCGGGGTGACTCGCGATGAAATACGGAATGATGAATTGCTTCTTGCCGGCCTTCTCGGACTCTTCCATGAAAACTTCCGAGAACTTTTCAAAGTCGTCCGTTGCCGGCTTCCTCATCAGGTCGAGCACTCCCGCATCTGTGTGTTCTGGAGCGACTTTCAAATGCCCTCCCACATGGTGCTGAACGAGATCCCGCATGTACTCGGGTGATCGTCGCGCAAGGTCCATGCGAATTCCGCTGGCGACGAAAACCTTACGAACGCCGGGAGTCTCGCGAACATCTTTCATCAGTTCGACCAGTGGTCCATGATCCGTGCCGAGCAGTTTGCAGATTGTTGGATGAACGCACGATTGACGGCGGCAGACGGCTTCGACTTCCGGCTTCGAGCACTGCATCTCGTACATGTTGGCCGTTGGCCCGCCGATGTCGCTGATGACGCCTTTGAACTCGGGGTCCGTCGTCATCTTTTGAACTTCTTTCAGTACCGAGTCCTTACTCCGCGACTGAATCGTCCGGCCCTGGTGGGTCGTGATTGAGCAAAAGGTGCAGCCGCCGAAACAGCCTCGCATGATCGTGACCGAGTCTTTGATCATCTCGTTAGCCGGGATCGTTTCGGTGTAACTCGGGTGTGCTCGCCGAGTGAATGGCAAATCATAAATCGCATCCATCGCCGCCTGCGAAATCGGAATCGCTGGCGGGTTGGCAATGACAGGCTGATTGTCGTGCCACTGGATCAGCTTCCGAGCGTTCCACGGGTTCGTCTCGTTGTGAATCATCTTTGTCGCTTCGGCGAAAGCCATCTTGTCTGTTGAGACCGCTTCGAAGCTGGGGATCTCCAGACAGTCTTCCGGTGGGGTTTCTTTCGCGCCGAGCGAGTAAGCGACTCCTCGCATGTCGCGCAGACTTTTGACGTCGTCGCCCGAGTCCAACCGACGAGCGATCTCGACAACGGCCTCTTCGCCCATCCCGAAAACAACCAGGTCGGCTTTCGAGTCCAGCAGAATCGATCGTTTGACCTTGTCGCTCCAGTAGTCGTAGTGAGCGAGTCGACGTAGCGATGCTTCCACGCTGCCGGCGATCACCGGAACGCCTTTGTAAGCCTGCCTCGCCCGCTGACAATAACTCAGCGTGGCTCGGTCCGGTCGTAAACCGATCCGACCGCCAGGCGAGTAAGCATCCGCGTTGCGGACCTTCCGATTGGCGGTGTAGTGGTTGATCATCGAGTCCATATTTCCCGCGCTGATCGCGAAGAAAAGTCTCGGACGACCGAAACGTTTCCAGTCGTCGCACGTCTGCCAGTCCGGCTGACTGATGATGCCAACTCGAAAACCGGCAGCTTCAAGAACGCGTCCAAGAATTGCCGACGCGAAGCTGGGGTGATCGATGTAGGCATCGCCGGTCACAAAAACGACGTCCAGTTCGTCCCATCCGCGATCGCGAGCCTCTTCCATCGACATCGGAAGCGGTCGACCGTCGCAACGCTGCTGGCCTCGACGCAGAACGTCGGCCAGTTCATCGCCGCCAAAATGGGTTTCAGCAAGGACGGGTAACTCAAGCATCGGAAAATTCGATCGGTAGGGAAATGCGGACGCCAGTGTCAGTCATCGGCGTTGCCGTAGATGTTAACGATGAACGTCACAATTCGGTGCTGATGCCCGACTGTTTCGACAGGAATCTACCAGCTCAGCCGATATTTCAGTCCCAGCCGGGAAAACCGGTCTTTTCAAGCCAGCAATCGGTGGGCAGTCGGCGTGTTTTCGACGTCCAGTCATTGTTTAAGGACGGCTTGCAACCGTCCGTTTGCCTGCGAGGAGCCGACCATCCCGCTACACTTCGCCAAAGATTGACTGCTCGGCAGGGCGCATCTTGACGCACCACTGCTTCATGTGAATCGAGGGTGCGTCACGTCACCCCCTACGCTCGAATCGCTCCCCCGCAACCGGGGATCGATCTACGAATATCAGAACACTTTGCTCATTCAGGGACGGATTCAATGACGGATTGGAAAGAGTTTCAGGACACGGGAATTGCCGCCGCTCGAGAAGCGGGACGCGTTCTACAGGAATGGTCGAAAAAGTTCACCATCAGCGAAAAGAGCCGCAAGAACCTGGTCACCGAAGCGGACGTCAACGCGCAGGATGCCATCTTTCGGATTATCCACGACAAGTATCCGGACCACAGTTTTC
>JADHNX010000132.1 GCA_016779365.1 Planctomycetaceae bacterium | reverse complement strand
TCGCGGGTGGCACTGGTTGCTTGCCAACCAGTGCGGCGAAGCCGCAAGAGATCTTTACACACGACGACCATCGAAATTGATTCTGACGTCGAATCAGTCAACCCACTCGATCGGAACCCCGACGGTCTGCTGTCTGTCATACCACCGAGCTGAACTCCATTTCCAGTCGACGGGACGCTCGACCAGTCCGGCTCGGACCGGATTCTGGTGCATGCAGGTCAGTTTTTCTTCGATCTTTACCCGGCTGTAAATCTCAAACGAATAGTACTTCGGTTGCCAGAACGGATCGGACGGGTTGATGGCTTCAAGGTATCGAGCTTTGCCGTCTTCGAGCCAACGACGAATGTTGTAGCTGGAGATTCTTTTCCAGCCGTGCATGAATCGGCTCAGTTGCCTGGTTTCAGGAAACCAGACGATAGCGTGGACGTGGTCGGGCATAACGACGAACCCGGCACATCTTGCAGTCTGACGCTCCAACTGCTTGTTCAACACTCCGAGGACAATCCGTTTTGTGTGGTCGTGATCGAGCAGTCGCCGCCGCTTGTGGCACGAAAAAGTGATGAAGTGGGCGTAGAGGTTGTCGTCGATGATTCGTCGTTTTGTCATGCTTTGGGCTTACGCATGAGTTGCAGTGTTCGTTGACGGAGTGTGGATGGCCTCTTGTGGCTTCGCCACCTCGGTTGGCAAGCAACCGCGGCCACCCTGCTGTCATTAACGAATCCGCCGCTGCTAGCAGAGTCTCGGCGTTAAGCAACCTGGCCGGCTACTGTTGTTGAGTGCGGCGTTCGGTGACGGTGACCTTTGCTTCTTTCAGCATCCTTCTCATCGGCTTCCAGACTTTTGAGTCGGACGGCTTTGGCGAGACGGCTATCTTCAGCAGGCAACCTTTGATTGAGTTGTCGAGGACTGACTCGATTTCCAGATTCAGCGTCTGCGGCTTTTGAGTGGCGAATGGTTCGACCCAGGTCATCACGGCACGCGACTTTGTTTTTGAATCTTTGACCGGTGTGATCTTCAGCGTGAAGCTGTCAGGTTTCACATCAATGCCGCTGCGTCTGGTAACGGCAACGGCGAGACCTCGGTAATACTTGAGCAATTCCAACGTCAGCGTTTTCTCATTGGGCGGAGTCTGATCTGGAAGGCAGAAGACAAAGCAGTAAGTGAAGAAGTCTTCGGCGTCGGGGCGGAACATGCCCGGTGCAAAACGGACCTCTTCAAAGCCTGTCAGCTTCATGTCTTTCGCAAAGCCGGTGGGCAGACTGAGCGTTTCCGTACGCCAGCCGTCCGGGGTTTCGATGTCGACCTTCAGTTTGTCCTGGGCCGTCGCGGCACCTTGAATGAACATCGCGACGCAGACGAGCAGGGTCAGGGAATGGTAGCGTGATCTGGTCATTGTTTTGCCTTTAAGATTTTTGACCGGTTGATTATTCGGAATCGATCTCCGATAACGCTACCAGCCTGTTAGAAGGTGTGCCACTGGCCTGGTCAGTGCTTTCTGAGCGTTGCCAGCGAACTGGCTTCGCACTGGCGGAACCAGTGGCACACGTTGAGAAACCCCATCAGAGTATCAACGGGCTCAGTCAGATTTCCTTTGCTACTCCACACGAGGCCCGCCATGAGAACGTTGCTTCTGTCCGCCGCTGTGCTCACGTTGTCGATCATCACCGCTGTGAACGCTGCCGACGAATCCGCTGCCGTGAAAGAGGCGAAACATCTGTCGAACATTCGTCAGGTGACTTCGGGCCTGCCGCGAGCGGGAGAAGGCTACTTCTCGCCGGATGGTAAAAGCATCATCTACCAGGCGTATCCGGTCGGTTATCCGTTCTACCAGATTTACGTGCAGGATCTGGAAGGAGGCACGCCTCGTCGCATCAGTCCCGGTCGAGGCCGCACAACTTGCAGTTACTTTTCGGTCGACGGAAAGAGTCTGCTGTTTGCGTCGAGCCACTCCGATCCGCATCTCGACGTCACTGAAAAGAATGCTCGCGATCTTGCGGCTGAGGGCGGTCGTCGTCGCTACCAGTGGGACTTTGATCCGCACATGGATATCTACACGGTCGGCCTCGACGGAACGGGAATGAAGCGGCTGACTGACGCTCCCGGTTACGACGCTGAAGGCAGTTACTCGTCCGACGGAAAGCAGATTGTGTTCACATCGTCGCGCGACGGCGACCCGGACCTGTACATCATGGACGCCGACGGAACGAACGTCCGGCAGATTACGAATAAAGACGGCTACGACGGCGGTCCGTTCTTTTCGCCTGACAACAAATGGGTGATTTTTCGCAGCGACCGTCAGAAGGAACACATGCTGCAACTGTTCGCCGTTTCTGCGGACGGCAAGACCGAAGTTCAATTGACGGACAATCTGAATCAGGTCAACTGGTGCCCGTACTTCCATCCGAGCGGCGACTACCTGGTCTGGGCCGGCGCAGACTATTCTCAGGGGCCGCGTGCGCCGCAGTCGAAATTCCAGCTCTTCACGCTTGAGTTGAAAAACGAAGACGGAAAGCTCAGCGCTGGCAAGGTCACGCAGATTACCCACGAACCTTCGCAGGACGTCCTGCCCGTCTTCAGCCCGGACGGTACAAAGCTGATGTGGACGTCGACCCGCTCAGAAGACGAAACCAGCCAGCTCTGGATCGCCGACTGGCTTCGCGGGCAGAAGTGAGTTGTTTAACGGCAAACGCAGACGTGTGCGTTTGAAACTCGCACCGCTGCGGCTTGCGGTTAACCGGCCCCGTTCAGATTTTGAGTTCACGCAGATTGTGAATTCGCGGTGAAGTCTGGCGGGTAAGGATCAGAAGTCTCTCCACAAACCTGTTGTGGCCAGCTATCGTGCTTTTTCTCGACGACGTGTTTCGACCTGCTCGGTCGACAGGTTTCTGAGAAAACGAGCTGCCGCTGCTACGGACTGCTGCCATCGCACCGTAACCAGGAGACTCTGAATGACCGCTGGTCTGCTAAGTCGCCCGACGCTGGTTCTTAATCGGAACTGGCAACCTGTCGGAATCGCGACCGTCTCGCGCACTCTCACCAAGCTGTGGAACGGCACCGCCCGAGTCGTCGATCCGAATGATTACCAGATCTATTCGTGGTCGGACTGGTCGATGTTGCAGCCGAAGGACGACGAACCGTTCATTCAAACGACCAGTCTGCGGTTGCGGGTTCCTGAGGTCATCACGCTGACTAAGTACGATCGCGTTCCGAGCCGGTCCGTCGCGTTCAGTCGACGAAACCTTTTCAAACGCGACAAATTTACGTGTCAGTATTGCCAGAAACGCCCCGGCAGTGAGGAGCTGACGATCGATCATGTGACGCCGCGGTCGCACGGCGGTGCGACGACCTGGGAGAATTGCGTGGTGGCGTGTGTTGATTGTAATTCCCGTAAGGCCAATCGAACTCCGTGGCAGGCGCACATGCCCTTGAAGGTAGAGCCGGCCCAACCAAAGTGGAAACCGATTTACGCATCGATCGGGATCCGGATCGACAGTTGGTCGAAGTTCGTCAGCGAGGTCTACTGGAACGTCGAACTCGAATCCTGATGAGAGCACGGCCCCACAACCCGATTCGAGATACGGCTCGGAAGATGCGTTGTCAGACCACTGAGTGGATAGCAACGCCCAGGCTACGATTCGCCCTCGTCGGACAGTGCCTGCTCGATGATTGCTGTCAGGTTCAGCGAACCGGAGCCGATCGAATCCATGACCGAATTCAACTGCGTGTTTTCTTCGTAGTGGCGCAGGTGAAGGATGATCTTTTCGATTTCGAGATCGGAGTGTCCCTTCTCGGTTTTCAGCCATTCAGCAATCTGCTGATACTCGTCATCGATGGCCATGACAGTTTTCCCTCAAGAAAATTCAACTGTTTGGAAATCACAGGCCAGCAACAGCCGGCGGCGAAGTGGAAGGCTAATTGGCGGATTGCCTGGCGAAAAGTACGGATTGAAGTTTTGAGTCCGTTGACGTCTCATTCAGGTTTGGTGCCTCACTCGTCTTCCGATCACCGGTCACGGAAACGTGATATCGAGAGCGGTTGCTGAGGCTCCGATCGTACCGGTTGTCGTCTGAGTGGGCGAGTTGCCGCCGCCGTCAAACAGGGTGAATGTCGCAACGCCGGGAGCCGTTTGAAGTTGCTCAAGCAGGTACTGGCCGTTGGAAGTGTTGCCTGTCATGTTGAGGCGGAATTCGGTGTTCCCATCGTCGGCTTCGCTGGTGGCCTGCAACGCTCCGGAAAGAGCCTGAAACTGGTTCGAAGTCAGCGTGGCTCCGACGCGAGCGTTGTCTGTCGGCGAAGAAGCTGAAGCCAGCAGTGTGATTGCCTGGCTGGCCGGGTTGATCAGTGTGTTGGATGTCAGGGTGCTCGACACGGTGGATTGATCGTACGCTCGAACGTTGATGAGGCCAGTACCGCTGTTGGAGAGCGTCGAGCCTTGCACGTCGAGCGTGACTCGCGAACTGTTCAGCGTTTCGATGTCGATGCCCTGACCTGTCGTGTTCCCAATCGTTGTGTCACGGATGGTCGCCTCGATGGTTGCGGAGTCTTCTGCGGCAAGACTGATGAAGTCGGTGAAGCCGGTCATTGAGTTTCTGGCCATTCCATTTTCGATGAGCAGAGTCAGAGTCGCGGAGTCAGCAACGTCTCCATTCAGCCAGTGCCGCGCAGGTGTCATCCCGTTGACCATACCTTCGAAGCGGTATTCGGAACCGAGGATCGACAGGTCCAGATTCGCGCCGCCTTCTGACACGACTCGGACTCCGTCGAATGGCGAAGTCGTTGGCAGGCGAGCGATCAGCTCGGAACCTTGAACGATCGCCGTCAACGATGACGCGGCGGGCACACCTGGGTCACCCGAGTGGAACTTCAGCACGCACTCGGCGTCGATCATCGCGTTGGCAATGGTGACATTGTTAATGCCGATCTCTTCCGCGATGCCGCCGACGCCGACGTGCCAGCCGACGAATTCGTTGCCGGATCGTGTCAGAGCATTCAGGTCCGTTCCTGAGATGGTCGAGTTGATTCGACCGTTGCCGCCGGCGACTGAGTAAAACGCGTCCATGCGGTCGAAGGCTCCGTTGAGAACTGTGGTGTCTCCCAGGATGACCGTGCTGTTGACCGTTGCGTTGAGCGTTCCAGCGAACGCGTCCAGTCGAATTCCAGCCGCTCGGATTCCGTCGTCAGTATCGGACAGTTGCGCGTTCTGAAGCAGGCTGCGATCAACGTTGAGATTCAGGACCGACGTCGCCAGAGCCGTCGGTCCGTCACCAATCGAAGCCTGAATGTCGGTCCCGGCGTTTCGGTTGAAGGTCGACTGAACAACGTTGGCGTTGATTGTCGAAGTGCCGCCGGTGACGACTGACAGTCCGCCAGCTGCGCTGAATCGACCGAGTGCCGCCGCCGTGCCGTTGCGTTCGAGCGTGTTGGACTCAACATTAACCGTCATTGACGATCCGGTCAGGCCAACGATCTGAATGCCGAATCGATCGTCTCGCAGCGTCGCGTCAGACAGTCCTTCTCCCAACGGCGAGAGTGTGTTCGTGGTGGCGTTATCGCTGATCGTGTTGCCGGAAACCTGTACGGTCAGGTCGCCTCGATCAGCCAGCGAAACACCTTTCGAGTTGATGTTCAGGCCGGTCGGAGCGAAGTTGAACGAGGCGAGGTCGACATCCGCGATCAGCAGGCCACCCTGATTGTTCTGCGTGAGTTCGTTGTTCTGAATTCTGAACGCCGAAACCGGAGCCGTTGGCGAGTTGACCGTATCGCCCGACGCGTTGAACAGGGCGATGCCAAAGCCAGCGTTGCCGGTAACAACGTTATCGCGGATGTTGAGGCCATCGTTGAGAAATCCCACGATCCCGCTGCCGACGGAGTTTGAAATTTCGAATCCGCGAATTTCGACGTTGTCGACAAAGTTGCCTTCAGGGCAGAGCTTGACGGTCCCTACCAGATCGTTTGACGTGATGGTTGGCCGCGGAACTTCAGCACGTGTTCGCTGGCCAGGTAAAGTGATGATGCCGCTTCGGGTGCTGACGACATGCGGAGTCGTGTCGAGGAAGCCATCGGCCAGAAGACGCTGTCCGTTGAGCAGGTTGATGGATTCGTTGAACGTGCCATTCTGCACGAAAACGATGCCGTTTTCTCCGGCGGCGGTGATTGCGGAGTTGATCGTGTTGAAAGGCTGCTCCGCTGTTCCGTTTCCGCCAGCCGCCGCCGTCGAACTGGCTTGAGCGATCACGATCGGAGCCCCGTTGACTGTGTTTCTTGCGAGCTGATCCTGACGCCGCGTCATGATGCGGGATTTTCGAGTGACCAGTTGCGTGAACTGCGGTTCGGCGTTGCAGCCTCCCGGAGCCGACAGCAGATCGGCAAAGCTGCGGAACGCAAACGTCGCGCTGCCGAAAACCTGAGTGTCGTAAACGTCGTCCTGCGAGACGGTGACTCCGAGCGTCAGGTTTCGGTTAGGGCGAAGTTCAATCCGACCTCGCAGTCCTTCAAGCGGGTCTTCGTCGAGGATGTCGTCCTGATCGGTGTAAAAGTAGTAGCCGAGAAACAGCCACAGTTCGGGTTGCTCGAACGGGCGAATGCCACCTTCAATGTCGGCTCCGGCCAGCGCCAGCGTGTCGTAGCCCGTCAACAGGTTCAGCCCCTGGAGGCGCGGAGTGATCGATTCGGACCTCGACGTTGTTCCGATCGGCAGGTAACCGTTGGCTCGAACTTCGATGAAGCGCGAAAGAGCTTCCACTCCGACGCCCACCTGATGCAAGTCCTGATCCGGGTTCGACTCGTAGTCGTACCACAGGCTCGCCCCAAAGAACCAGTACGAATTCATGTCCTGATACCGGGTCACGAAGCCAACGTTGGCTCCGTGGACGCTGTCTTCTGAAACCGTGCCGTTGGCCTGGATGAAGCTCAGTCCGGTTTCGTCCGGAAGGATGATCAGTGGAGCGAAAATTCCGAACTGCGAGTACCAGTTCTGGGCGACTCCGTATTCATCGCCGCCGACGGCCTGAACCCAGTGAAACGGCAACAGGTCGCCGAGACTGCCGCAGCCTCCGGTCGAACAGCCACCGCAACTATCGGACAGGCAGGTGTTGCAGGAGCCGAGCGGTGCGAACGGTCCGGACTGCGAATAACCGAGCTGATTGACGGACTCGGGAGGAACGTCCACGACACCCGTCACGGGGAATGAGGCGGTGACATTCGCGCCCGTATGAATGATTTCGTTCGAAGTGCCCGACTGAAACAGGTAAGGCGACGCTGACGGATGAATCATCCGGCCAGACTGCATGGGACCGCCCAGGGTTGGACTCCTAGGGGGCAGCGGCATCGCCATGCTGGTTCCGCGAATTGCTGGCCCTTCCGCGTAGCCAACGTTGATTCCCTGGCCAGTCGCAGGTTGCACCATGCCCACCAACGCCGAAGCGATGACGGACAGAATCGCGAATCGTCGGAATGATATTGGCAGAAGCTGAAGCATGAACTCGCGCATTCCTGGCAGGAGAGACATCGGACCTTATCGGTCAGCGAAGCTCTCCCGGTTGCGTCGAATTCGGAATCTGGGTCGACTTTTCCGATTATGCCGGCGCAGATAGACCGGCACAGAGGCGAACCGAGCCGTTGATGCGAGGTCGCAGGAATTCAAGTTCGCTGGCTGCTGGCCGGAGAGATCAACGGTTCAACGGAAAACGCCCCCGAGTCGAAACTCGGGGGCGTTCGGCATTTCCAAAACTATTTCATCCGGGACAGCATTAGGACGAAACGGTATCGACGCCACCACCTCCGATAACGGTGTCAGGGTCTCCACCCTGCCCACGAACGATGTCGTCACCCAGGCCGCCATCGAGCGAGTCCCGTCCCGCTCCGCCGAGCAGCGTGTCATCGTTGTCACCGCCGGTGATCGTATCATCGCCTGCGTTGCCGTTGAGGAAGTCGTTGCCGGTTCCTCCGATGATGCTGTCGTCACCGTCCTGACCGAATACGGTGTCGACGCCTGATCCCGCGTCGACAAAGTCGTTTCCGGAGCCTGCATTGACGCTATCGTTGCCGGCGCCTGTTGTGAGACTGTCGTTGCCAGCTCCCCCGTTCACGGTGTCGTTTCCGGAACCACCGATGAGGCTGTCATCGCCGTTTCCACCGTTGAACAAGACGTTGGCAGTTACAGCGCTGGAGTCCAGGCTGTCATTGCCGTTTCCGCCGTTGAAGGTCAACGCTCCCGAGTAGGAAGAGAGCGATGCTCCCAGCACGACGACGTCATCACCGGCTCCTCCATTGATGACGATATTGTCGAGTCCGGCGAATACTTCATCAATCAACGCGTCACCGCCCGCTGTCGGCGTGACCTGAATCTGTCCGGCGACCACGTCAACGCTGAAGGAACCTCCAGCGGAAGGAAGAGCGACAGTCAGCGAGGTGGCTGAAACTCCACCCCCTCCAGTGTCCGGGCTGCTGGGGACGCTTCCGCTGGGGCCAGCGAATAAGACGTCGCTGGCATCACCTCGCAGTGAATCGCCAGTGCCACCTCCACCGGCAACTGTGTCTCCGGTTCCGCCCTGCCCATTCACCAAGTCGCTGTCGTCGCCACCGTCCAGGAGATCCGTTCCACGACCGCCAAGGACCGTATCATTGCCGTTTCCGCCAAACAGGGAGTCATCGCCGGAGTTGCCGTTCAGGAAGTCGTCGCCATCGTCGCCGGAGAAACTGTCGTTGCCATTTCCTCCGTTGAGTGTGTCGTTGCCGGCTCCGCCTGTAGCGCTGTCGTCGCCGTCACCGCCAGCGAAGTTGTCGCCGCCGCCGCCGCCCGTCAGTGTGTCGTTCCCGGCGCCGCCAGCAAAGATCGTGTTGATTGAAACAGCCGATGCGTCCAGTGAATCGTCTCCGGCACCACCTGCGAAGGTAACGGTTCCGGTAAAAGCAGCCAGAGAAGCATCGAGAATGACTGCGTCGTCACTCGCGCTGCCGGCGATCGAGACGGATGTGAAATCGGCGAGGAGCACGTCGGCAATCGTCGAACTGGCTGACGTCACCTGAAGCTGGGTTGTGCTGACGAGCACGGTGAACGGCCCCCCGGAATCAGGCAGAACAACACTCAGAACACCTGGTACAGTGACGGGTGGGGAGACCGGATCCATAGGGTCGACTCCAGCCGCGCCAGCGATGGTGACGTCGTTGGCACCACCCTTCAGCGTGTCAGTGCCGCCGCCACCGGCGACGATGTCAGCGTCACCGCCCTGACCATTAACGAAGTCGTCGCCAGCACCGCCATCCAGAGTGTCAGTGCCCGCTCCGCCGAGAATGGTGTCGTTGTCGTCGCCACCTGTCAGGAAGTCAGCGTTGGCGTTTCCGTTGATGAAGTCATCGCCAGCGTCCCCTGACAATGTGTCGTTGCCGCTGTTGCCGGTCAGCGAATCGTTACCCGCCCCGCCAGTGGCACTGTCGTTGCCGGTGCCGCCGATGAAGACGTCAGCACCACCGCCACCGATCAGCGTGTCGTTGCCGCTGCCGCCGTTAAATGTGCCGGCAAACGCTCCCAAAGCAGTTCTGGCTGATGCATCCAGCGTGTCGTTGCCGGCTGCACCGTTGAAGATCAACGCGAATGTGTGCCCGGCGTCAGTCAGGTTGCCGCCCAGAGTGACGATGTCATCGCCGCTGCCGCCTTGAATCACGAGCGTCGTGAAATCGTTCGGCTGATCGTCCGACAGC
>JADHNX010000131.1 GCA_016779365.1 Planctomycetaceae bacterium | reverse complement strand
CCCGAGCGATGGCTGAAGAACGACGAGCGATGGCCGTCGCCAACGAACAGGAAATGAAGGCCGCCACCGTCGAAAACATGGCACACGTGGTCCTCGCCGAAGCCGAAGTCCCGCTGGCCCTCGCCGACGCCTTCCGCCAAGGCAGTCTGCGGTCAAGCAGCCCAAGGTAGGTCGCCGTCCGAGGCTGTTAATGGGGAATTCAGGGGCGGCGACTCGTCCTTGGTGTTCTTATTCAAAGGCTTCGGTGACAAGTTCTACTCGGCGGCATTTTATCGAGGCAGGATCCAGTCGCACTAATCGTCATGATTGGCGAAATCCAGAATTGACGATTTGCAATTCAAGGTGCCTTGTGAGAACTCTTTTCGAACCGGATCTGAAACTTCTGTAACTATCGTGCGGCTATCGGGGAGCGGGCCGGATGTCCGTCTGTGCCGGGATTTCCAGAATCCAACCTCGGTCTGAAAGAAAGTCTCAAGTCATGGTCGATCCGAAGGTGAATTTTGTTCCATTTTGGTCGAAGATATGCAAGAGTCACTCAGAGATGACGCGACTCGGTTCTTGAGAGTCTGATTCGGGTTGATTACCATCGGCTCAACACATTTGAGAAGTCGAGCGTAAAGGTCCCGGCGGCGTGTTCTGCAATTCGCTCCAACCGGTTCCGGGACGCGTCAGATTTCGAAGAATTCAATCAACCCCAGGCAAGGATCGCCCGGATGACACTGTGCATGGAAGACTCGGATTTGCTTCAAAGCGAGTTCACCCAAATGAGTGATCTACTGACAGTTGAATTGAGCAAAGAGCAGCGTGAAGAGATTCTCCGCGGACTTCGGTACGTGAGAAGTTCGGTCATGCTGACTCCTGAAGAACCATCAGCAGAGATCGCTGCCGGTCGCAACGAGAAATTGCAGAGACTGGCTGCTCTCTCAAGCCTCCTCAGCGGTCAGGAAGTTGTTCAGAAGGCGACCGTTTAGAGATTTTAGAGATTCCGTCACTGGTTCGCCGAGCACTTTTCTGAGTTGCTGACGGCATAAAAACCGGGACGTACCTGGCAATTCTGCCGCATGGCAACATCGAGCCGTGGCTCCCGTATCGGGTGTCAAGTCGCAGACGAGCCATGCCGATTCGCCCACAGGGGTCTTTCGGCATGGCTCGTTCTGTTTTGCGGGCCCGATAGTTTTGCAGGCCCAGTGGCGACGGGTAAATTCTTCCCGGCAAAGCGAATGGCTCGTCCCACTGAAAGGACGAATCGGCTTGCTGCCCCTCGCGGATTTGAAATCACAGAGCTGCACCAGTATCAACAGCATCCGCGCTCCGACTGCCCGAACTGCGATGATCGTCCGAGGTCATCGGGAAATCCGAACCCGTCATGCGATACCACAACGTTTGCCTTGAAGCGTTCGCCTGTACGCTTCCCGACGAGATCGTAACCTCCGACGAGATCGAAGAGCGCTTGCGCCCGGTTTACGAACGGCTCCATCTTCCGGCTGGCCGGCTGGAACTGATGACAGGAATTCGCGAACGCCGCTTCTTTCCAATGGGGACTCGCCCCGGAGACATCAGCGCTCTGACGGCGAAAAAAGCGATTGAGCAATCCGGCATTCCGGCGGAATCCTTCGGCGCGTTGATTCACGGCTCCGTCTGTCGAGATCAGCTCGAACCGGCGACCGCGTGCGGAGTTCATGCGGCGACGGGACTACCCGGCTCGTGCGCGGTGCTCGACGTCAGCAATGCCTGTCTCGGAATTCTGAATGGCGTGCTGCTTCTCGCCAACATGATCGAACTCGGCCAGATTCGCGCCGGAGTCGTCGTCGGAACAGAAGTCGGACGCGGTCTGGTTGAAGGCACCATCGACACGCTGCTCAACTCACCCAACATCACTCGTAAAGACGTGAAGGGCGAGTTCGCTTCCTTGACGATCGGCTCGGCGTCGGCGGGCATCGTCGTTTGCGATAAGAAGCTCAGCCGTACCGGCAACCGCCTGATTGGCGCGCACTGTCTGGCTGACTCGTCGCACCACAAACTTTGCGAAGGCGGCGTTCAGTCGGAAACGTACGGCGATGACCGACCGAGAATGCAGACCGATTCAGAAGCTCTGCTGCATGCCGGAGTGAATCTCGCCACACAGAACTGGGATGCAACACTGCAAACGCTCGGCTGGCGAAATTCCACCGTCGACAAGGCATTCACGCATCAGGTCGGCAAGGCACATCGAAAACTTCTTTACGACAGCCTCGGCTTGAATCCCGAGATCGACTTTGCGACGGTCGACTTTCTCGGCAATACGGGAGCAGCGGCTCTACCCGTCACGACGGCGATCGGCCTTGAACGCGGGCACGTCCAGGCTGGCGACAAAGTGGCCATGCTGGGCATCGGCAGCGGCCTGAACTCGATCATGATGGGTTGGGAGTTCCACGGCCTTCCCGGATGATCATCTGAATTTCGGTTGTCGCGGCAACTCTGGAAACAGCCTTGAGCAATCGCCTGATTTTGCTGGCAACCGATTCTCGTTATGGTCCAGCCTGAAATCGTTGGCCTCGTAAGACGCCTGCGTCAGCCCGATTTGATCGAACGGAAACTCCCGTGCGAAAACTCACCCTTAAAGCCGGACGGCGATACCTCGTCCGATTCTCTCCGAAACGAGTGCCGCACGTTTTTACGGATGTGCTCGTCATCGGCGGAGGCATCGCAGGACTTCGCGCCGCGATGGAAGTCGACCCTTCGCTCCAGACGATTATCGTCACCAAGGATGAAGTCAAACTTTCCAACAGCGCGTGGGCACAGGGTGGAATCGCTGGCGTGCTGGACCCGCTGGACGATGTCGCCAGCCACGCCGCCGACACCATCGCCGCCGGCAAGGGTCTGTGCGACGAAGACGTCGTCAACACGATCGTTCGGGAAGCGGCGGACCGAATTCGCGAACTGGTTGCAATGGGAACGCAATTCGACATCGAAGACGGCGAGATTGCTTTGACGCGCGAAGGCGGTCACAGCCACCCGCGAGTCGCCCATGCTCTTGGCGATGCAACCGGCAAAGAAATCATGCGGGCGATGATCGAAACGATCCACTCCCGAGAAAGCTGCAACGTCTGGGAAAGCACTTTTACGATTGACCTGCTGACTCACGAAGGACGCTGTGTCGGAGCGCTGGTCTGGAACGCCAAGCACGGCAAGACGATTGTCTGGGCCAAGCAGGTGGTTCTCGCCACTGGCGGAGCCGGTCGGCTGTTCCGCGAAACGACAAACCCACCCATCGCCACGGCGGACGGACATGCCATCGCCGCTCGTGCCGGAGCCGAACTTCGCGACATGGAGTTCATGCAGTTTCACCCGACAGTCCTGTACATCGCCGGCAGCGCGCGGCATCTGATTTCAGAAGCCGTGCGAGGTGAAGGGGCGCATCTCCTCGACTGCCGGGGCCACCGATTCATGCCTGACTATGACGATGCGGCCGAACTGGCACCGCGCGACGTCGTCAGTCAGGCAATCACCAGCCAGATGGCGGTCACGCAACATCCGTGTGTGTACCTTGACCTTTCTCACCTGGACGAGCAGCTTGTTGCAACGAGGTTTCCGCACATCACAAAAGTGTGTGCCAGATTTGGTCTGGACCTTGCCCATGACCGGATTCCGGTCAGGCCAGGCGCGCATTACATGATCGGCGGAGTGGCCATCGACATAAACGGCGTCTCGACGTTGCCCGGACTTCTCGCTGCCGGAGAAGTTTCCGCATCCGGCCTCCACGGAGCGAACCGGCTCGGTTCAAACAGCCTGCTCGAAGGCCTGGTTGTCGGTCGGCAGGCTGGCCTGCTGGCTTCTCAGGGAGCACTGGAAATTGAAGACTCGTTCCGCGCTTTGCCGCTGAATTCAGACTGGCCTCAGCCGGAACCGGACGAAGAAGAGCTCAACATTTCGGACATCGAGAATTCGTTGAACTCACTGATGTGGCGAAACGTCGGCATCAGCAGGCACGAAGACGGACTTCAGCAGGCGATGACTCAGCTCGAATTCTGGGAACGGTACGTCTCGCAGCGCGAGTTCGCATCGATCGAAGGCTGGGAACTTCAGAACCAGCTACTCGTCGCGCGACTGATGGCTGCCGCCGCCCTGGAACGCCGCGAAAGCCGAGGCGTCCACGCCCGCAGCGACTTCCCGGAAACATCCTTCAAGTTTGCCAGCCACTGCCACGTTGCTGTCGAGCCGACGAAGTAAAATGCAGACTTAAAAGCATGGCCGAGCCATACCCCCGGTTTGTTCAACAACTGCCCCGATGATCCGTGGGCCACTGGCTCTGCCAGTGCCTTTCTGACATCAACGTTCTCTGTCAATTTCGCACTGTCCGAGCCAGTGGCGCACATGAAAACGGTCGTCGCTCGTTCTTGCTGCCATTCAGCATTTGCCTTATCGATTAAGAATTGTCTTGAGGTCGTCAGGATAGTTCGCCGTATTTGCCCCCTTCGTCAGGCTGTCGCCCAGACACACGACTCGCGATGTCGGCAGTCCCGAAGACTTCAACTTCTTCGCGATCAACTCAGCCAGCAGACGATAGCCCTGCGGAGTCAGATGAACTCCGTCCTTCGATCCACTATTGGCGACATTTCGAATCACGCTGCTCTTTTGCGAGTCTGCAATCTCGTGCTCGATCAAGTGCTGATGAAAATCGACCAGCGGCACGTTCAGCTTTGTTGAAACGTCGAGCAGAATTGCTCGCACCTCAGCCATCCGCTCCACCGGCGACTGGTCGGCAAACTTCTGAGGATCATGCCGAGTGAACAGCAACTCCGGAATGCACGGCGGCGGCGTTACCAGCAACACGTTCGCTCTGCCTTTCTGGATACGGTCAACCAGTGTCTCGACATTCTTCCGGTAACTTTTTGCATCGACGAAACCACCTGAGTTGAGACGATCGTTCGTTCCGACCATCAGCACGACCGTCGTCGGCTGGTGTACCAGTACATCCCGGTCAAGCCGACTGAGTAACTGCGAACTCCGGTTACCGCCAACGCCAGCGTTGATAACCTCTGTGGATGCGCTGGCCTTTCTCACCGATTGTGACTGCCTGAACCACTCGCGAAGAGTTGCTCGTTCCGGGCGGTTTTCCAGGACCCAAGTGTCGGTATGCGGAACACCCTTTAGTGGGACGAACGTAAAACTTCCATTGGGGAATGTTTCTTTGAGATAAGCTTGCGTTGCCTCGACGCTGTTTTCATGGCTGATGAATTGGGAGCGGTTCCCCAGACGTGTGAGTCGTTCGGCAGCGGACAGTCGGTCGCTGCCTGAGTAACCCCACTGTCTGACGCCGTCGTAATGGCTGTGGCAGATGAAGCCTCGCCAGAGGGACGCGATCTCGTCGTCGTGCAGGCCGATAAAGTTGCACGCGATGGCTCCTCTGGAGAAACCGGCGATGAAGACGTTGTCGGAGTCTCCGCCGTACTCGTTGCAGATTCGTTTCACGGTGTGTTTGCAGTAAGCGACGGTTGCGTCGACGTCGCCCCACCAGGTTTCCTGATTCCGCATCTCCTGCTGATTCACGTAGGGCATGCAGATCCAGATGACGCCTTTTCCGCCAGTGATCCCGTAGCCGAGACTGCTGCCTTCGACCGTACCGAGACTCGTCTGCCATTTGTTGCCGGCGTACTCAACGATGACCGGATACTTGAGACCAGGCTTCCAGTCAGTCGGCAGGTACAGCGTGTGGTAGACGCGGCTTCCGACGTAATCCTTGTTGAACTGGCGAACTCTCGCGCCGGGTGATGGTTCGACGTCGGTCACTCCGGGAACGGTCAAATCTGTCGAGACATCGTCGTCAGCAAGGATCGTCAGCGAGGAACCGATCAGCAGAATGATTGCGGGCAACAACGTTCTGAACTTGCACATTGTTTTGTTCCTCGTTCTCGGCTGGTAGCGACCGTTCCTGACAGGACGACGGCGTTCGCTGCGGATGTCCATAGATGAGATCATACCCTGAACGAATTTTCGATCCGATTGTCCATGCATTTTTGCCACACAGATTGACTGAGTGACGCGTCGCAGTGATGAGAAATCATCACGACCAGACAGAAACGCAGGTCTGGCTCTGCTTGACGAAGTTCGAAATTGAACGTCGGCCTTGGCGATCGCAATTTCGTCAGGTAAAGCCTACGTCAGTTCTCGCCTGATCTACGATAGGCTCCCGTCCTTCGCACCAGGCATGCGAAATTGACGTGCGAATCGGGTAGGATTTACGCCACGACACAACATCCCTCGCCGAGCGTCGCACCAGTGACTCTCGCATTCTTCCTGCCGATCTCAATCGCAAACGGTTTCCCATGCAGACTCGACTGTCAACGAACATTCTGAGTGCCACGGTCGCTGGACTGTTGTCGCTTCACAGCGTTTTTGTTGCGGATGCCTTGCCAGCAGACAGCAACCCCTTCGCAGAAATCATCGCGCCGACTGTTCAGAAACACTGCGCGAAGTGCCACGGCGCGAACGCTGAAGAACTGGCAGGCGATCTCAATCTGCTGACCCTGAAGAGCCGCGATCTGAATGAAAACTCCGAGCTAATTCGCTCGCTGATCGACGTTCTCGACCTGGAAGAAATGCCGCCTGAAGGTGAGCCGCCACTCGATCCGAAACTTCGTCAGCGAATGATCTCGGAACTGCGGAGGATCCTGCATGTCAGCATCGCCAGTCAGAAGACTTTTCCACACGCTCCAGTCCGACGGATGAACCGGTTTCAGTACAACAACGCCGTGGTCGACCTTTTCGACCTGCAGTGCATAGTTTTCACATTGCCCGAACGAATGATGCGAGAACACAACGGTTACTTCAAACCACACACCGGCAAAATGGCCGACGTTGTCACTGTCGGAAGTCGACCGCTCGGCAAGTCACAAATGATCGAACGGCGGTTGGCGGGTGTCGCGGCGTTTCCACAGGACCTGCGAGCCGAACACGGCTACGACAACCAGGCCGATCATCTGTCGCTGTCGCCGCTGCTGATGGAAGCGTTTCTGAAACTCGGACAGTCCGTCACAGAAAGTCCAGACTTCGGCCCAAAGAACGTCGGCCTCTGGAAGTCGTTCTTCGAGTTACCGACCGCCAATGTCGACCCGAAGTCCGAAGTGCGACGGCGACTTGATCCGTTTCTCACAAGAGCGTTCCGACGTCCCGTCGAGCCGGCATTGCTGGACCGATACGCCAGCTTCGTGGTTCGGCAACTCGATTCGGGCATCCCCTTCACCGAAGCAATGAAATCGGTCGCGGCGGCGACAATCTCGTCTCCGAAATTTCTTTACCTGTATGACAAGTCTGGCGTGGGAGCAACCGCCGAACGAATCGACGACTTTGAACTCGCTTCACGCCTGTCGTTCTTTCTGTGGGGCAGTATTCCTGATCAGGAACTGCTTGACCTCGCTGCCGCTGGCAACCTGTCAAAGCCCGAAACGCTCGACGCACAACTCGATCGGATGCTGAAAGATCACAAGCTGAAACGATTCTGCGACAGTTTTCCGGCTCAATGGCTGCAGCTCGAACGAATTATCTCGTCCGTGCCGAACCGCGAAATGTACCCGAACTTCTACTTCTCCAAATATCGCGACAGCATGCACATGATGATGGAACCGCTGCTGCTGTTCGAAACGGTTCTGATCGAGAACCTGCCGGTCACGCAACTGATCGACTCCGACTTCACATACCGATCCAATCTTCTGGAAGATGCTTACGGAGAACTCGCCAGCCGATCACGGGACAAAGTTACCGGCGGAGCAGTCGGCGTCCTGAATTTCACGCGAGTGCCCGTCACCGATCGGCGCAACGGAGGCGTCATCACCAACGCCGCCGTCATGACGATGACATCCGGTCCGGAACGGACTCAGCCGATCACTCGCGGAGCGTGGATCGCGACGGTCATCTTCAACAATCCACCGGAACCTCCGCCGGCCGACGTGCCGCCGCTGGGCGAAAAGCCATCGGCTGACGAAGAACACCTCACCCTGCGAGAACGTCTCGCCATGCACCGTGAACGTGCCGACTGCAAAGGCTGCCACGAGCAGATCGACCCGCTCGGATTCGCTCTTGAAAACTACGATCCGATCGGAGTCTGGCGAAACCAGTACAAAAACGGTCGCGACGTCGACGTATCCGGAACGCTGTTCCGCAAGCACGAGTTTTCCGACATCATTGAATTCAAGGACGCAATACTGGTCGAGAAGGATCGTTTCGTCCGAGCACTCGCCGGGCACCTTCTGTCGTTCGGTCTGGCTCGCGAACTGGCAGCGTCAGACCAGCTTGCTCTCGATGAAATCGCTCAAGCGACCGCCGAAGATAGCTACAGGTTTCAGACACTGCTCAAACAGGTCATCCTGAGCAAACCGTTCTTGAGCAAGAGCAACCCGAAAACAGTTTCAACAGATCAGCAATAACGCAAAGTGGTAGCACGATGAAATCTTTGTCTCGACGAAAATTCCTGCGTGGTGTTGGAGGTGCCGCTCTGGCTCTACCGTGGATGGAAAGCGTTGGCAACGCTGCTCCGACAAAGTCGGTGGCTCAAAGAATGGCACACTTTTACGTGCCGATCGGAGTCGTCCGGCGAGGCTTCTTTCCCGGCGAAGCCGACGACATCATTCCGAAGGGCAACCTCGGCAACGTGATGAAATCACTCGGGAAGCAGAATCCGAATTTCAGCGTCAAGCCGCTCGACCAGCTCACGCCGACCATGCAACCGCTCGAAAAGTTTAAGAGCAAGGTCAGCCTCATCACTGGCATGGACCGAACTTTTCAGCAAGGCACGGACGTCCATGCGCAATGCGCATCGTGCTACCTAAGCAGCGCCGAGCCTTACACGATCAAAGGGACGGCGTGGCCGCTGGATCGAACGCTCGACCATCTCGTCGCCGATCACGTGGGGACGACAACGCCGTTTCGAACCCTCGAATTCAGCTGCAACAGCCATCGCGATAACAAAGAATCGATCTACTTCGACAATATCTCATGGTACGGAACCGGGCATCTGGCACCGTCAATCCGCGATCCTCGCAAGATGTATCACCGGCTGTTCTCTACGCAGGAGATCGACCGCTACCGCGACGTCACCGATCTCGTTCTGGAAGATGCCCGGTCACTCAGCAAAGACCTTGGCTACACCGACCGGCAGAAGTTTGCGGAATACTTCGAATCGATCCGCACCATCGAGAATCAGATGGACCGGCTCGAAACCATGAAGGCCGAGCTGGCCAAAGTGGACTTCGAAGAGCCAACAGAGTCGCATCTGCCGCGCGGCGAATACATCCGCCTGATGGGTGACCTGATGGTTGTCGCCTTGCAGACCGGTTTGACAAACGTCGCGACGTTCATGGTCGGTCCCGAGCGGTGGGATACTCCTTACATGTTCGAAAGCCTCTTCGACAAACCGCGAAGTCATCACGGGATGTCTCATAACCAGACGAAGATGATTGATGATTTACTCAAGGTCGATCGTTTTCACATGGAGCATTTCGCTTACCTCATCGACAGGATGGACCAGGTCGAGCAACCTGACGGAACGTCGCTGCTCGACAACACACTGTTTACTTACGGCTCCGGCCTGGGCGACGGATCGACGCATCAGTACAACGACCTGCCGATCATCGTCGCCGGCGGCGGCAAACGTGTTCAATCCGGCCAGCACATCAACATGCCCGAGGGTACGCCGCTGGCCAACCTGTGGCTGACACAGGCTCGGATGATGGGCCTCGACATGAAACGATTTGCAGACAGCAGCGGAACCATCGACCAACTGCTCGCGGAGAGATAATTTTCTGTCGTCG
>JADHNX010000130.1 GCA_016779365.1 Planctomycetaceae bacterium | reverse complement strand
CGAACCGCCAGCTCCCGTCAAAACTTCTAAACCAGCCGGTGATGGGGAAGCGACCGATGACGCCGCGAAGTCGGACGATTCCAAAGCCGATCCAGCGGCGAAAACGGACGACGCAGCGCCCGCCGATTCTTCCGCGACCGAAGAAGCGAAGCCGTCCGACGCTGCTCCTTCCGATGACGCAGCGGCCAAAGCAGAGTCCAGCGATGGCGACTCGAAGTCCGAAGAGGAATGCGGCGACGGCGACGACCAGGAGTCTGAGCAGCCGAAAGACGACGCCCTGAAGAACGATGCTCCGAAGGACGAAACGGCAGACGCAAAACCTGAGGAAACTCCCGCCGCCGAATCAAAGTCAGAGGATGAATCAAAACCTGCCAGCGAGTCCAAGGCTGAAGGCGACGCACCAGAAGTGCCGGCTGACGCAACGAAGGAAGGGGCTGAAGAAGCAGCCGCTGCTGACCCGGCGGAAGTGAAGTACCGATCGTTCGAGGAAGTGCGTGATGAAATTCGCGACCTCATGTTGCGTGAAAAAACCGAAGAACGAATCGAAAAACAGATCGCTGTCGCCATTGCCGCCGTCAAAGACTGGCGGTTTAAGCTGCGTGAAGAGAACCCAGACCTCTCGGACGAAGACCTCGCAGCAGGTATCTCCGCAAAAGCAGAAGCCTACGCAGTCGAGAATGGACTGAAGTTTGTCAGTATTGCCGACTTCCTGTCACAGCAGGAGTTGATCGAGCACAGCGAGTACAAAATCGGAACGGCTCGCGAGCCGTTCGATCCGTCGAACTTCATGGCTCAAAGTCAGCCACAGACGGTCGCCGCCCGATTGTTCTCGGGAGCGACCACGCTGTTCGTTCCCGAAGAAGCCCAGGGCCAGTTCGACGAAACTCGATACGCCTTCTGGGCAACGGGCGAGAAAGAGCAGCACGTACCAGCACTCGATGAGCCCGGAGTTCGTGAGCAGGTTGAAGCCGCTGTTCGCCTCAAAAACGCCCGACCTCTGGCTGAAGCACGAGCGAAGGCGGTGGCCGAATCGCTCGCGGCAAAATTCGCCGAGTCCAGTATCGTGACCATGGCCGAAGGGATTGCTGATCAGTCCGTATTTGGTCCAAAGAAGTCGGAAGCTGCGGACGTTGCGGTACCGGACGCCGAGAAGTCCAAACCAGAAAGTACGGAAGCCGAGTCTTCCGACGAGTCCCAGAAAGAAGAACCCTGCGGGGACGAAGACGTTACTGCAGAAGAAACACCCGCTGACTCCGGGGCCGGCAAGCCTGAAATCGTCAGCGACAAGAAGAACGATGAATCAACTGATCAGCCGTTGTCGGTCATTTCGACCCCGCCGTTTACCTGGCTGCGTCAGTCGTCACAGGGCATGCAGATGAATCCTTTTGGTCAGCCTTCCATCGAATTCGGATTCATTCCGGGTATCGACGACGTTGACGACAACTTTATGAAAACCGTTTCGGAAACTCCTGTTGGTGAAGTCGTGGTCATCCCGAATGCCACGAAGCAGATTTATTACGTCGTCTATGTGAAGGCTCGAAATCCTTCCGGCGACGACGATCCAGGTCTGGCTCCGGTCCGGCAGCAGTTCATCACCGAGAATGCTCCGATGTCGCCAATTTACTCGCGACTGGCGGAATCTCAGGGCGGCTCAGTTAATCAGGCATGGCAAATTCAGTTCTTCGCAAAGCACAACGTCAGTATCGAAGAACTGGACGCCATTTAGGTTGGGCTGGCAGTTCAGTCTTACGAATCAGAAGCGCCTCGTTCATCATCGAATGATCGAGGCGTTTTCTGTTGTCGCCGAGTCGCGGGCAAAGAATTTCTGTTTCAGAATTTTCCAGTGAGAATCTGCATTCACAATCTTCGATGGTGCCGACGGCGACGATACTTAATGTTGACGGCGAATCGGTAAATCCGCGGCGGCAACACTCCTTCAACTTCAGGCCGACATGCCGACCAGCATCGACGATATTCCGAAACCACGAAGGACGCCGCGTACGTTGTTGCGTTCGATTCTGATGCTGGACGATACCCCGCACTCGGTTGCGCTTGGGACAGCCATTGGAATGTTCGTCGGGATGACGCCGACGGTCGGCATCCAGATGATCATCGTGCTGATCGTCGCTTTTCTGACGAGACCTTTTTTCAAGTTCAACAAGATCGCTGCGGTACTGACGGTCTATGTGACGAATCCGCTGACGATCGTTCCGATCTACTGGTTCAATTACAAAGTCGGAACGTTTTTCATTCCCTCGTCAGTCAGGTACGAAGACTTCGTCGCGATCGTTCGGTTCGATAGTCACGACAACTGGTCAGAACGAGCGTTTGCTCTGATTACGGAACTCGGGGCTCCACTGATTGCCGGCTGCCTGCTTGTCGCCGTGGTGTGCAGCCTGTTGACTTACCCCGCGATGCGATGGTTGCTTCGCCGGTTTCATCGGCTGGACGATTCCGTTGACAGTGCGAACATTGACAGGAACGCGTAGGCTCAATGTTTCATGCCGGTTTTCTGGCCTGTCACCAGCTTGTCGTTCTCTGAGTATCACGATCGGTCGTTGTTTTGAGTAACACGTTTCATCTGACAGCTCGCGTTGGCTTCGGCCTGGAAGCAGTTGTGTCACGCGAGTTGAAGTCGCTCGGGTTTGAAGACCTGAGTTCTGAAGACGGACGCGTCCATTTCTCGGGCGGCGTCGACGCGATCGTTCGAACGAATCTGTGGCTGCGAAGCGCGGACCGGATTGTGCTTCAGTTGGGCGAGTTTACGGCTCGCGACTTTGGCGAACTGTTTGATAAAACGCGCGATCTGCCGTGGGAGCAATGGTTGCCTCGCGATGCCGAGTTTCCCGTAACAGGTCGGTCGTCAAAATCTCAACTTCACAGCGTGCCGGATTGTCAGCGCATCGTGAAGAAGGCGATCGTCGAGCGACTTCGTTCGGCGTACGACGTCGACTGGTTTGAAGAAACCGGGCCGCTGTACCCGATTGAAGTTTCGGTCTTAAAAGATAACGTCAAGTTGACCATCGACACGTCGGGAGCGGGACTCAATAAACGAGGCTATCGCAAGCTGACGGCTGCGGCGCCGCTCCGCGAGACTCTGGCCGCCGCGATGGTGCAGCTCAGCGTCTGGAATCCTGAGCGACCCTTCGTCGACCCGTTCTGCGGCAGCGGCACGATTCCCATCGAAGCAGCACTCATCGCGACCAACCGAGCACCCGGACTGAACCGATCGTTCGCCTGCACCGACTGGCCGCAGATCGAGGATTCTGTCTGGGAGCACGCCTGGCAGGAAGCCAAAGACCTGATGAAACCTGCTCCCGAAGAACTGCTGATTGGGACCGACGTGGATCCCGTCGTTCTGGGCATGGCTCGCTACCATGCCAACCGCGCCGGAGTTGGCGAGCTGGTGCACTTCCAGCAGCGACCGTTCCATGAGTTGAGTTCGCAAAAGAAGTACGGCTGTGTGATCACAAATCCGCCGTACGGTGAGCGGCTGGGAGAAGAGGCGGAAATCGAGCGACTTTACAGCAGCATGGCCGGTGTGTTTAACCGGCTGGAAACGTGGTCGTTCTTCGTGCTGACTCCGTACCCGGACTTTGAAAAGTCAGTCCGACGTCAATCAACTCGCCGCCGCAAACTTTACAACGCCAAAATCGCCTGCACCCTGCACCAGCTTCTGGGACCTCGTCCACCGCGTCGACCCGCAGGTCAGGCTCCGCCCGACGAAGCAGATTCGTAGTTTCGAGTCAGTCTTTATTTCGACTTGCCGTACTCGATGAATTCGCCAGCTTTGTATTTCTGCCAGTAGACCTTCAGGTCGGCGGCGACTTCTCCGGAGAGGAAGACGACACCGATCACATTTGGGAAGGCCATGCCCAGGATCATCAGGTCGCCGAATTCCAGGACGTTCGTTGCAGAGACGATCGATCCCAGAAAGACGAAGCAGAGAAAGATGATGCGGTACACCATCGATGATCGGTCGCCGAAGATGTAAGCCCAGCAACGCTCGCCATAGTACGACCATGAAATCATGGTCGAGTAAGCAAAGAGCGTCACGGCGATGGCCAGGACATAGCGGAATCCGGCAATCTGGCTGTCCATCGCGAGCGACGTCAGTGTGGCTCCCTGATTACTGTTGCGAGCGGCTTCGAAGAGAGGATCGGGATTGTTGTACGCCCCCGTGATTACGATCACGAGCGCGGTCATCGTGCAGATGACGACGGTGTCGATAAACGGTCCCAGCAGCGCGACGATTCCCTCGCGGACAGGGTGCTCGGTCTTGGCGGCGGCGTGCGCGATGGCCGCTGAGCCGACGCCCGCTTCGTTCGAGAACGCCGCGCGTTTGAAACCGGTGACCAGGACGCCGATGAAACCACCGTAGAGCGCTTCGTCAGAAAACGCGCCGGTCAGAATCGATGAGATGGCCTCGGGAATCAACGCAGCATTCATCAAAAGAATCGCCAGGGCGGACAGCACATAGACTCCGCACATCGTCGGAACAATTTTTTCGGCGACGCGAGCGATGGACCGAATCCCGCCGATGATCACGACACCGACAGCAGCAGTCATCACCGCTCCGTAGATCCAGCGGTTGCCGTCGTCTTTCAGAAACTCGATCGATTCAGCGACCGCGTTGAGTGACTGATTGACCTGGAACGAACAGCCGCCGCCGAACGATCCACCGATGCACAACACGGCGAAGACGAATCCCAGCACGGCGCCGACCGGTCCCAGTCCTTTTTTCTTCAAACCGCGAGAGAGGTAGAACATCGCTCCGCCCATGACGCGACCGTCCGGGCGAACTTCGCGGTACTTCTGACCGAGCGTGCATTCAACAAACTTTGACGTCATGCCGATGAAACCGGCGACGATCATCCAGAACGTTGCGCCGGGGCCTCCGAGTGAGACTGCGATTGCAACTCCGGCGATGTTTCCGAGACCGATTGTCGCTGACAAGGCTGACGTCAATGCCTGAAAATGGCTGACTTCTCCAGCGTCGTCTGGATTATCGTACCGACCTGCCGTAACGAGGATGGAGTGTTTGAAGGCTCGGACATTGATAAAGCCCATCCGTATGGTGAAGAACATCGAACCCAGTACCAGCCAGATTACGGCGAGCTGCAGGTTGCCAATCGTGTCCTTCCCGTCGACCTTCTCGTTGCCGAAGAAATCCAACACGTTGTAAAACATGTAGTAGGCGAGAAATTCGTTGACCTCACCAAAGACGACGTTGACCTTCCCCTGAAAGCTGTCGTCCTGCTCTTTTGGTTCTTCGGCGGGAGGCGCGGGTGCAGTTTCAGTGTTGGCAGTTTCGGTGTCGGCGGATTCAGAAATTTCAGGAGCAACATCGTCGCTGGTGACGAGCTCTTTTGATTCCTGAGTCTCCGCAGATTCCTGAGCGAACACGGGTGGGCTGTTGAGCAACAGCGTTGCCGCGAGAATTGTGGAAAGAAGAATTCGTGACGTAACCACAGTTCGCATATTGAGACTCTCCCGAAGAATCTGGGGATCAGCGTTGGGCAAGGATGAATGTCCGGGCGAAATCGTAAACGAACGCAGTGAATCCTGGCAGCGAGGTTTTGGCATCGATCGCTGAAGCTGGTTCAGTTCGACGGAGCGACCGGCGGGTTGCTGCAGAAGCGGAAGTAGACTTCGGCGGCTTTTTCGAGCTGGTCGATTTCAAGCCACTCGTCCCTGGTGTGAGCCTGCTCGATCGAGCCAGGGCCAAAGACGACGGACGGAACTCCGGCGGCGCACGTTCGAGACGCATGCGTTCCGTAGGGAACTCCCACCGAAGTGTGAGGTCCGGCAACTTCTGAAATGTGTTCCTGCAACGCTGTGTTCAGCCAGGCGTTGTCGTCGTTGCTGAGTGTCGGGCTGACGATGTACGGCGGGTGCATGTCGAATTCAAAATCGAGTTTGCTGGTCAGGAAGTTACGGATGTCTTCGTAAGCCTCGTCGGCGTTGTCTCCGGGAGTAAGTCGGCGGTCGACTTCGATCGAGCATTCGTCCGGCACGACGTTGACGCTCGCTCCGCCCGAGATCAGCCCGACACTCAAGGTTGCCGGTCCGCACAACGGGTGCGCCGGAGAGCGGCCGGGCAATTCGGAAGCGTATTCTTCGAGACAGTTGACGAGCCGAGCCATCCGGTAAATCGCGTTGATGCCTTGAGTCGGGTCCGAACTGTGACACGCTCGGCCTGCGGTTGTGATGACGAATCGGGTGACACCGCGATGAGCGACGACGACGTCCAGCAGCGTGGGCTCGGCGATGATGGCCGCGTCGGGTTTTTCATTCAGTAATGTTGAGCGTTCGTCGCCGTTCTGCCAGTAACGAACCAGATCGTTGATTCCGGTTGTGGTGGCTTCTTCGTCGCAGGTGCAGCTTATGACGACGTTGGCGGCGCCGGCCGGCTTTTCAAGGACCAGTCTTCGAAACGCCCACAGCATGGCGGCCATTCCGCCTTTGACGTCCGAAGAGCCACGTCCGTAGAGGCGGCCGTCTTTGATGGTCGGCTCAAACGGCGGAATGGTCATTCCGTCGACAGGAACAGTGTCCTGGTGCGCGTCGAGCAGGAATGTCTGTGTCGCGCCGGGTGACTCGAACTTCGCCAGCACGTTGCAACGGCCCGGTGAGACTTCGATGACTTCGTGCTGGCAGCCGAGTTCAGCGAAAAATCTGCGCAGATATTCCGTCACTTTTGTTTCGAAGTAGATCGGCCCGGAAAGATCACGTCCCATCGGGTTGACGCTGGGGATCGAAACAAGATCACACAGGAGATCGACAACGCTGTCCGGCATGTGAGTTCTCCTCCACAGACGAAGTCGTTCAGCTACGAAGACGATTTGAAACTAACTGTTGAGGCATCCTGCTCAGAATTTGTCACTTTTTCCCTAGGGTCTTCGAGCGACTGGGGGCTTGCAGGTTCCCAGGCCGGCGATTGATAGACGACACCTTCGTCGATCTTCGAAAAGCCGACGGATTCGAAGACCCTCTTCGCGGCTACATCTTCGTGTTCCACGTTAGCCGTCAGCCGAGTCACGGTTTCTCTGCGAAGCCGCTTGACGACTTCCAGCAACAGAGCCTGACCGAACCCCTGCCGACGGTGTTTTTCGTCGACCCACAGATCGACAAGTCCGATCGCCTGCTCATGCCACGAGCGCGCGTACGCGTCCAGTCCGACGATAGTGACGCCGGCGACGGGTGTTGCTCCGCCGGCTTTTGGAACGAGCACGCAGTACACAGAGTCGAGTCGACCGTAGCGGCACATCCACCACCATGAGCACGGTTCGGGACGATCAACCAGCATCAGCTCCCACTTGCGACGGATCATGGTCGACCGGAAATGGACCGGATCGCGATCACTCATCTGACGACTGGTGATGGCGTAGCGGCTGCTCGGTTCGTATCCGAGGTTCGTAAAGAAAGGCCCGGCAGACTTGTCAGACAGCAGAAAGCCAGCAGGGCGAGCGCCACCGTAAAGTCCGAAATAAAACGGGTCGGTCTTTCGCGCCGGCCCGGCCAGAATTCGAGTCGCCCCTTTCTGTTTCAGGTAAGACTCGGCTCGGCTGACAAGCTCGCGACCGATTCCCCGGCGTCGATATTCAGGGTGCACGACGACGGCGCAGATAATGCCGGTTGAATTGTCGAGCGAATTGCCGTCTGCCGAGCATCCGAAACCAGCATGGACGAACCCGACCGGAGTACCACCGTCGACGGCCAGAATCAGACCCTGGCGGTCGAAGTAGGTCTGAGCGTAGTTGACCATGTCAAACGACATGTCATTGGAAAGTGCCCGAGCGGCGCCGTGTCCTAGCCCTGCCTGTTCCCAGAGTCTGAGAATCTGCGGTGGGTCGAAATTTCGGAACGCCCGATACTCAATCACTTGGTAAGATCTCACGGGAAAGCAGCGGAACGGCGGCCTGGCTGACAGAATCTGATTCAGAGGGCGGAGCCATGAACGGTCGGGCCTCTTATGATAGGCCAATTGTGGCCGGCAACCAGTGTCGCAGCATCGCGAAACGGCGATTTCAGATCTCCGTTCGGCAATTACGACCAAGCACGTTGGAGCCAGCTTCTGTGAAGGGCAACCAAAGCGACGGCGCAAAAAAGAAACGCTGACCGGGGTCGGAATCCGATCAGCGCTCTTCGTCAAAATGCGATGCGAGTCTCGTCTCGCAGGCATTGACCCTTGGTGGGATCCGCGGGACCGAACCCGCATTCTCGGTACGGGTCTGAGGCAGATTTTCTCCCCACTCTTCCCTATCTGTGAGGTGTGACAGGTTTGGCCCCGAAATCTGAAATCCGGTCGAAAAAAATCAGAAGAGTTTTTGCAGTTTGAATGCCTGACTGGACACTCTATCCTTCCGGCTATTTGTGCCATCAGCCATAACACCATGGCAGCAGGACAGTTGAGGAGAATTTCTGATGCGGAATTGCCTGCTAATCTCACTGATTTCGAGCGGTCTGACCGTCTCTTTTTCTCTGGAATGTTTCGGACAACTTTCCGTCCAGCAGCCGGTGATCCAATCAACGGGTGGTAACTTTGCCGTTTCGGTGCCGGACCGCGGGGGGATTCTCCTGGGCAGCATCAGCCGGGCGGGTTTGTCGCGAAAGTCGTACGGATTTCCATTCTTACGAGGGTCGTCGGTCGGTCGATTTTCGCAGCATTCGAGCCTGTCTGCTCATGTCTGGATTCACGATCTGCGCGAGATGGATCGGATGATTCTGGAAATGGCTGAAACCGATCCGCAGGGGCTGTCGGCCGAAACGTCAGCGGGTGCTCGACGAGCGGGGCTGGCCTGGAGCAGTTATCAGCCTCGGCGAGGAGTTTCTGTGGACGATCGGAGTCCGGCGAGGTTGCCGTTGCCTCAGGAAGGCCGGTTCGGAATTCTCACGTCAGACCGAATTTCCGCGATCGAACCAGAACGGCTGTTGTCCGAGCCTCGGCGAAGAGTTTTTGAGGACGATCGGAGTCCGGCGATCGATCCGGTCCGCCAGTATCGGCTGGGCGTGGAAGCTGAGGAATCCGGAAAACTGTCGCTCGCCAAACTCCACTATCAGGCCGCGGCTCAGTATGGTTCCGCAGAAGGTGCACGCCGGCTGCGGGAGTTAGCTGTTCAGCCGGTTGCTGCAAAGTAGCCAGGGCCTGAACTCGTAACTCTTCAGTGATATGACCATCGAATCTGAGCCAGACCAAACTCAACGCCCAACCGACCAGAATCAGGTTCTGGCGATCGTTGGTGTGGGGCTTCTTGGCGGCTCGGTAGCTCTGGCCGCGAAGGCTCGCGGTATCTCCGATCGAGTCATTGGAATTGGTCGAAACCCTGACCGCTTGCAGGCGGCGGTCGACGCGGGCGTAATCGACGAGTTTCTCACAGAACTGCCGGAATGCGACGCTCCGTGGACGACCGTGGTGATCGGGACGCCGGTTGATCGAATTGCCGAGGATGTCCGGCGAATCGCTGCGGTCAGCCGTCCGGGCACGTTGATCACCGACGTCGGCAGCGTCAAAGGTTCGATCTGTGAAGCCGTCAGTAATGCTGGTTTGCCCGACGGAGTGAACTTCGTTGGGGCTCACCCATTGGCCGGTTCTCACAAAACAGGGTTCGAGGCCGCACGTGCTGACTTGTTCGATGGCAAAGTGACCGTCGTGACAATGGATTCTGCCGCTGAAGACGCAGCGAACTCGGCAGTTCGCAGTTTCTGGGAACAGCTCGGCTCACGGGTCATCGAGATGTCGCCAGCCGAGCACGACGCAGCGCTGGCGACCACCAGCCACCTGCCGCATGTCGCTGCG
>JADHNX010000129.1 GCA_016779365.1 Planctomycetaceae bacterium | reverse complement strand
TGAATCACGACATCGCTCACGTTTTCAACAATCAGAACGCGGTGCTCAGCAGGGACTTCAGGAAGCAGCCAGCGCACCCGCGAGTCAGCGACCAGTTTCAATCCGTTGAGGTCGGCTCCGGCAATCTTCACTGACTCCGCATAAGGGCCGGGGCCGGTCACTTTGATCGTGCAATGACTGGCGGCTCGCGCAACGGCTTGCGAAATCGTTGTGAATTCGGAATCAGGTGACACCGTGATTTCGGTAAGCTTTGGAAGCTCAGGCTCAGGAACGACTGGCGTCCCCGTGGAAAGCGGCGAATCCGAAACAGAGGCAGCGGCGGCTCCGTTCAGAGGAAAGCTGCCCCCCTGCTCTGAAGAATCTGCACCGCCATTGGGGAGCACTTTCGGCAGAACGAAGAACGCCGCACCGACCGCGACAGCAAGCACAAACAGCAGAACGAAGCGGTTCTTTATTCTTAATGGCTTGCGGTTCCCGCCCGAACCAGGAGACACCGGGTTGAACGAGAGCACGGCTGAAAGCTCGTCCGTCGTCGCCCGGTTCAGATGAGCGAGAAACTTCGAAAGCAGATCGGCCACTTCGAATGCCGACTGGTATCGCAAATCCGGATCGCGATTCAGCAGTCGTTCGACAAGCTCAACCAGGAACGGTGGCACTGTGGGGTCAATTTCACGAAGCGAGACAACTTCATCACCGAGAATCCGGTGAATTGTTTCACCTTGAGTCCGTCCCTGAAACGGCGAATAGCCAACAAGCATGTAATAGATGACGCACCCCAGGCTGAAGAGGTCCGCACGCGAATCGACCTGACCACCACGCAACTGCTCCGGCGGCATGTAAGCCGGCGTGCCGACATACTGGCCGTGCGACGTCAGCTCGGAATTGTCAAACGTGATCCGAGCCAGTCCGAAGTCGGTCAGTCGAACTCGCGTACCGCCTTCGTGAAGCATGACGTTCCCCGGCTTCACGTCGCGATGAATCACCCCCTGAGCATGAGCAGCGGCGAGGCCATGCGCGATCTGCGCGGCCAGCTGAAAAACTTCCATGTGAGGAAGCTTGCCTTTCTCGGTGACGTACTCTTTCAACGACTGCCCGGAGACGTATTCCATCACCAGAAACGGTACATGGTCGTGCTCCTCAACCGCGTGAATCGTCAGGACATTCGGATGACTGATGGCGGCCGCTGCTCGCGCCTCTCGCTGAAATCGCCGACGCGCCGTCTGGCTGTGCCGAAGGTGAGGCCCCAGAACCTTGATCGCAACAGTCCGCTGCAGGTCGGGGTCGATCGCCTTCCAGACGACCCCCATACCGCCAGCACCGATCCGTTCCTGAATCGTGTACTTCCCCAGTGACTTTGGCGGCTTTTCTCTGTACACAACCGAATCAACGGTAAAGTCTGCGTTCGAATCTCGGTCAGTTTCAGGATCGTACGGACGAGTTGCGTCCATCGACTGACCGGGTTCCTTTGGCAGCGGCGGTGGATCCTTTGCCAGATCGTCGTCGCTGTCGTCCATCATTTCATCAGCCGAATTCGACATGATCTGCCCATCAAGTCTTGAACAATCCCGAGGCATCTAAAAGAAGACGCTCCTGATGCTCACGTTTCATCGCTGTCCAATTGCCTGCCTGTGTAACCTCAGACAAAAGACAACCACATGATCGCGCGAGTGTGACGCTCTGAAAAAGCATACCCGAATTACAGCTGAATTGGACGTTGAGCACGCCCTCTCCGGCAGAAGCCTTGATGGCTGCCGACAAGCCGGTCAGTGTTATGATGTCGGCACCTGCCAGCCGGCCAGGGCGATCAACGTCTCCGGTCCGGGGCCTCGTCAGTTTCAGACGGCTGCGAGGTCCAATTGGCGACGCCACAAACGCTAAAGCTCGCCCAGCGGGACGATACCTTCATCTTCCTGACGATGATTCAAAACCGGAGTTAACCCATGAAGCCAGCCTGCTCGCTTGTGTTCTGCATTTGCTCGGCAATGACGACCCTGACATCACCACTGTGGGCTGCGGACAAGGTCCCGACCTTTGGAGCCGTGACGTGCGACGGCAACTACCAGCATCACCTTCAAGGCGTCTGCACGAACGAGCGAGACTCGATCTACTGGTCCTTCACCACCGAACTTGTAAAGACCGACCGTAGCGGCCGTGTCGAGAAGAAGGTTGACGTCGCCAATCATCACGGAGATCTCTGCTTCCTTGACGGAAAGCTCTACGTGGCGGTCAACCTTGGCAAATTCAACGACCCGAAAGGCAACGCCGACTCGTGGGTTTACGTCTACAACGCCAACACGCTCGACCTGATCGCAAAACACGAAACCCAGGAAGTCTTTCACGGTGCCGGTGGAATCGGCGTCATGGATCGTCGCTTCTTTGTCGTCGGTGGTCTGCCCGACGGCGTCGAAGAAAACTACGTTTACGAATACGACTCGGAATTTCAGTTCGCTCAGAGGCACGTTATCAAAAGTGGCTGGACGAGACTCGGGATTCAGACAGCAACTTTTCACGACAGAACGTGGTGGTTCGGTTGCTATGGCACGCCGCAGATCCTGCTGAGGACGGACGCGAAGTTTCGCATGCTCGGTCGTCACGAACTCGATTGCTCACTTGGCATTGTGGGAATTGCGAAGGACCAGCTGCTCGTCGCCAAAGGCCCGCGGACACCCACAGGCCGCTGCCTGGGTTCACTCCACCTGGCTCGCCCCGACGCACAACGCGGACTGTTTCTAACACCGTAAGCTGATTGCCGTAAGCTGGTAAAAATGTAGAGATGCAGGATGCAACAAGCGGATTGAACGATTATCGCGGTACGCCAAAGCACAAATCAGCGAGCAATCCCGAAGGCGACGAGCCCCGTCGGCCACTCTCGTCGACACACCAGCCGCTCTGCCTACGCCACTGGTTAAACCCGATGCTAACAACGGTAGTACTGGGCAACCACCCGGGTGACGGGCTGGATGTACTTGTCAACCGAAAGCAAGAACAGGCAAACTCATATCCCAAAACTGGAGCCATCATGGGGTTGAGTCAGTCCGTTCTTTTGAGAACACATCGCCGCTCGGGCGTGCCGGCAGCGTGGCTTGCCAATCAGCTATCTTTGTGAGGAGCAGCTTGACGACATCGGGGTGCTTTTCTTTGAGGTCGGCATTCTCGTAAGGATCAGCTGTGAGGTCGAACAGTTCGACGTAGCTGGAATCCTCATTCGCAACCAGCTTCCAGTTCTGATCAACGATGGCGTACGAAACCCAGTGATACGGCTGGCTGTTCCGAGCTGGCCAGGCAGACTGCATCTTCCAGAACAGCGGCTTCTGCCGACTGGCTTTGCCGTTGCCCATTAACGCGGCAACCTGGCTCACTCCATCCGGCGAGTACGTTGCCGGCAGCTTCACACCGGCGACTTCACAGAACGTCGGTAACAGATCGACGGCAGAAAAGAGAGATGTCTTGTCGACGGCGCCGGCTCTGATCTTACCCGGCCAGCGAGCGATAAACGGAACTCCAATTCCACCTTCGAAGAGAGCACCTTTGTAACCATTGCGACCGCCGGTCACTCCTCTGGAAGCGCCGATGCCGTAACCCGCTCCCGTCGCGGTGTCGTGCATCAGCGTCAGTTCTGCCGGACCAGACGCTCGGGCAGGCCCATTATCCGAGCTGAAGATAACGAGCGTGTTTTCGGTCAGCTTCAATCGATCCAGCGTGTCGAGCACCTCACCAATTCGGTCGTCGGCATGCGAAAGCACCGACGCATAAATGTTGTCGGCCTCTTCGAGTTCACGAAAGCGCCAGCGATACTTCGGCACGGTGTGAAACGGCGTGTGCGGCTCGTGCATCCACAGGTTGATGAAGAACGGTTTGCCCGCGTGATGACTTTTTTCGATAAACGCGATGGCATGTTCCGAGTCTTCGTGAACGGGCATTTGCTCTCCGGCACAATTGAACGCTCCATACTCATCGTAGCCATACTCGCTCGGCAATGGCGAATCAGGAATCATGTTGTTTGAGAGGTGCCATTTTCCAAAATGAGCCGTTGTGTAGCCGCTGCCCTGAAGCAACCTCGGCAGCAGCGGAGCCTGCGGGTTCAACCAGTCAGGCATGTTGCGTTTGGCGTTACTTGGCACCCACGCGAAGTGGCCATCAATGTTGTATCGAGCCGGGAAGTGTCCCGTTATCACCGCCGTACGACTGGGCGAGCAAACTCCGCTGGCGACTGTGAAACGATGAAAGTCGGTGCCCTCTTTCGCCAGCCGATCAATGTTCGGCGTCTTCACATACGGATGCCCGTGACAACTGAGATCCCCCCAGCCCCAGTCATCGGCAAAGATGAAAACGATGTTCGGCTTTGATCCGGCTGACACGTGAGGCGTTGCAGAAAGCACACTCAGAATCAGCAGGGCAAGCGTTCTCATAACTCTGTTTTCGTTCTTTGAATTGACATCGTTCATGCTGATATGACGTGGGAAAGTTGGTCCAGGCACCTTCTCTACTTCCCTTCTGCCGCCCACCTCTTCATCAGCGAGATGTTGTCCTGAATGACTTTCAAATGGCCGGGATCGTTCTTGCGTCTCATCGAGTTGAGGTAGACGACCATGTCGCTGTCGTACATTTCGTCTGACTCTCGCCCCTGGTCGCCCGTTTCGATGATCCAGGTGTCGAGCCGGTCTCGCATTTCTTTCAACCTGTCGGCAAACGCCGGATCATTCGCGAGGTTGTTGAATTCGTAAGGGTCGTTCTTCACATCGTAGAGTTCCTCCGGCGGACGGACGTCGCGAAACAGCAACTGCTGAGTTTCGTTCAGTGTGCCAGCTGCGTGGCACTCTCGAAGAGCGATCAAAATCGCTTTTGCATCCTTGTAGGCACACGGCTGAAGGTAGGGTCGATTCGGGAGAAAATTCCGGATGTATTTGAAATCTGCCGTCCGCACGGACCGCATGTGATCGACAGTTTCGTCGCAACGATCACGCGCCGCGAAGACTGCTTCGCGAGGAGCGTAATGCTCTCCTAGAATGTTTTGAGCCTGCATGTATTTCGGAATTTCGATCCCCGCTGCGGCGAGCGAAAGAGCGGCAATGTCGATGTGCTCGACCACGTCGTTCCGAACGGTTCCGGCCTTGATCCCCGGTCCGGCGATCACCAGCGGCACATTTAGCCCTTCGTCATACATGAACTGTTTTCCGCGAGCGTGACTGATTCCATGATCGGTCATGAACAGGACAATCGTGTTCTCGAAGACGCCTTCCTTCTTCAGGCGAGCGACAACTTCTCCAACCATCAAATCCGTCATGCGGACCGAATCAAGATACGCCGCCCAGTCGCGGACGATGTCTAGATGATTCGGATAGTAGGGCGGAAGTTTGACAGCGCTTTCTGGCGTGCGGGTGCCCAATGCTTTCTCGGCGGCACTCGAAATCTTCTCCCAGCCGTTCTCATCCTTGCCGCGAAGCTTTCCGCCGGGCGTTTGAATCTGAGCGAAAAACGGTTGCCCCTTCTTTCGTTTTGCCCAATCGGTACCGTCGTAGACCGACTGGTCCCATTCAAAGTTGTAGTCGGTCTTGCCGAGTCTTCCGTTCATCGGCCACCCGGTAATCGACGTGTGATACCCCGCTTCCTGGAAAAGCTTCGGAACCATCCTGATACCAGCCGGCAGGTGAATCTTCAGCTCGCCTCGTCCACTGCGGTGATGATGAGCGCCGATGCTCGTTTGATACATCCCGGTGATAAACGCCGAGCGGCAGGTCGAGCACACCGGCGCCGTCACATAAGCATCGGTAAACTTCACGCCGCTCGCCGCAAGCTTGTCGACATTCGGCGTCTCGATGGCCGTCTCACCGTAGCACGAAAAGTTTGCCGACATATCGTCAGGGATAATCCAGACGATGTTTGGCCGCACTTGTCCGGTCGTCTCGTTCGCCATCAAAGACGAAGCGTCATGCAGAACGCTCCCAAACAGCAAAACGGCAAAGAATCCGAACTTTCCCTTATTCATCTCGATCATTTTTCATTGCCCCCTCGAACGCTCAACTGCAACCGGATCAATCGACCGAGCAAACTGAAAGTCTGTCAAAATCATTTTTCTTCGCCACGATTTCCGGTAGCAACTCAATAAAAACTGCCAGCGTTAATTTCCCTGCGAGTAAATCCTGATGTCATCCACGACGACGTTTCGCTGAACGGCCAGGCGAAGCATTCGCTTCGTTGGGTGGGCAATTCCTTCCGACGAGAACGAGCCGACTTCCTTGCCATCAATCGAAACGCTCAACTTGTCGCCTTCGATCTTCGCGACGGCTGTGTACCACTTTCCGGTTTCCAGCTTATGAGGGAATCGTTTCGCTTTGGTCTTCAGCATTTCCTGCTGAGCCGGAGTGAGCGTCTTTGACTGACGCGCATCGCGAATCTTCAGGTCCATCGCGCCTGTTTTCAGGTCGGCCAACTCGGTCTGCTTCGTACCGATCACCACTTTGAAGAGATGCCCCGCCCACACCTTCTTGTACTGCAAGTCCGCAAAGTTCAGGCCGAGCGAATCTTTTTCGTCTTCGAGCATGAACTTGATCTCGACCCACCCATCACGAAGCTCCATTGGATGAGTCACCGAAACGCCGTGATCGGCAGTCTCGTGAATGAAGATCCGCATGGTTCCATCTTTGAGATCGACCTGCTTGTTTCCACCCGCGCGAGATTTACTGTTCGTTCCCCAGCCGTTGCCGACTTCGTCCGTCAGCTCTTGCGATTCGTTCCGCTCAAAGTCGTCACTGAAAATCAACTTGCCTGGTTCTTCCGCATGCACGTCGGCAAATAAACCAACAGACGTAAGGGTCATCAAACAAGCAGCGAAAAAACGTGTCTTCATCATTTGTTACCTGAACTGAACGGAGTTTTTGTTTCTAACAATTTGTGACGATCGCTTCGGAAACTTATCAGATTTTCACCGCCGATCTGACATTGTCCCGTATTTCCGAAATCGGACCAACCTGCCTCGCAATGCTGAAAACAAACCTGCAACTCTTCATCTGGCAGCTTCAGCGATCCCGAGACTCACGACGGACGGACTCTTCCACGTCCTTCTGAAACTGCTCACGGAACGCGATGTCGGCGTCGATTTCTGACACCCCCTGAGCGAGGTACGGCCTCGGTCGTGAAGCAAACTCGCCGCCTTCCCAGCGGATGTTTCTGAACGTCGGAACTTCGCTCAGCCAGGCTTTCGTCACCTTCTCTGGCCATTCTTTCTGCCCCGGAGTCAGAATCAGGCTGGTCACGAAATCGTAATTTTCGAGAACTTCGCCTTCAGGCGTTTTGAACTGATCAACCGACAGCTTAAGCGAGTGCGAGCCGGCTTCCGGCAACTCGACCAACGCAACAAATCGGCGAGGCATCCTGCCCGTATAACTTCGCCATTTGTCCGTTTCGAGAATCACAGCGAGCGTCTCGTTCGAACCTGATGTCTCGACATCCAGCGCCAGCGATGCCCCACGCGGCCCAAACAATGCCGGATCACAGACCTTGTGCGTTTCGTAATTCCAGTGTTCTCGATGCGCGACGCCGACCAGCGACCAGTCCCGCCAGCCGTGCTGAAAATCCTCGATTAGCCGCTGACGTTCAGTCGCTGCCTTCACTCCAGTTTCTCTGAGCTGCTGCGGGAATGCCTGACGACACTCGCTCGTTACGGTCAGCAGCGACGTGTCTGCATACCCTGGCGGCATCTTCAGCAACGTGCCGGTTTCATAGGTCACATTCGCGAAGGCGAATAATGGTTCGCCGAGTTCCACCACCGGGCACGACGCCACGAACGAATTGCCTTCGTGAGCGACGTCAGCCGATCTCCAGAATCTTGCGCGAGGATCGCGATCGTAGCCGTAAAACACGGAGACAGACTTCAGCTTGTGCGGCCCTGAAAGATCCGGTCGCACGACAAGTCGAGGGACTCCGTCTTGTGTTTTCAGAACAAGCTGTGCCGTGGCCGTCTTCGGAAACTGAAACGTCCCCTTGAGGTGCGTCTCGAACCAGCGAATCCGTGCTGCGTAATTGTCAGCCGTGAATCGATGGTTCATGTGCGGCGTGAACGACATCGCTCCGTTTTTCTGAGGCAGCGAACTGAAACCACGAATGACGAACTCCATCGGAGAATTGAAATCGTTCGTCGCTCCGAGAAACATCACCGGGCATTTGATGAGCGGCCAGTAGTTTTTGCAGTCGAGCGTCGCGTTGTAGAGGTCGAGGTCAGCTCGCATTCGCCGAGCCGAAGCCGGCACACCAGCAATATCTGTATAGAGATACCCGCTGCCGCCGACCGAAGGAGACGCTGCTTTAACTCGCGGGTCGATCGCCGTCAGGACGGTCAGCCGACCGCCCATGCTGTGACCAGTGACTCCAACATTGGAACCATCCGCCTCCGGTCGCTCTTCAAGAAAAGTGATCGCTCGCCGAGCCGCCGCCGAATACAGCAGCCAGCTACTGTTCCAGGGATGCGGCACTCGATGCGTTGTCCCGTCGTCCGGCGAGACATCGTTATGATGCTTCGGATCAAAGAACCCGGCTGGGATCCCCGCCCAATCCGTATTCGGATCGTTCGGCTGATCGATCACGTGCTCGCCCCAGTTGACCGCCACCGCCGCGTAACCATGCGACGCCCAGAAGCGAGCGGTCCCCGGCAACGCTCGCTGCCCGCCGCCGTGCAACTGCACGATTCCCGGCAGCTCTCGCCCGCCTTTCGGGAACGCGTAAAAAGCCGCGACGCGAGTCTTCTTACCGCCGAACGTTCCCACCACGTAGCGGACGTGTCGCAGAACAATTCCATCATCGACCGATTCGCGAATTACCTCGACCTCAAGCGGCTCGGCCCGAGGATCAAAATCCGCCCATGTCTGCTCAACCGCCTGCGGAACATTCTGCGCCGCTGCAATCGCAGCATCGCCTAACAGAACTGAAATCAGAAGCAGTCTCATCCGAAGCCTTTCCAGCCAAAACTCTCGTCACCGCAAAATAAAACTTAAGCCAGCAATTCCGGGATAATGTCCGTGCTGTGGCTGAACCTGTCGACCGGCAGCCCCGCCTGTTGCATCAGTGTCAGCCAGTAATTGGCAAGCGGAGTGTCCTGCTCAGGCAGCACGATGTGCCGACCGTGTTTAATGTCCTTCGCTCCGCCGCCGGAAAGGATCGCGGGCAGTCCTTTCAGTTCGTGGCCGGATCGCAGGTTCGTTCCGTAACTGACAATGCAGTTGTCGTAGAGCCGGCTGCCATCCATATCTCTGGCATCTTTGAGACGATCGAGGAAATGCCCGAACAGCTCGGAGCACTTCTTGTCACGCTCGCGCGAAGCCAGCGTGCGCGGCTGCGAAAATCCGTAATGGCTCAGTGAATGAGCTTTCAATGAGACGCCCATTCCAGCCAGCACGGAACACACTGGCTGACGATACGTCACCACGCGAGTCGAATCAGTCTGCAGCGCGACGATGATCATGTCGTACATCAGCTTGATTTCTTCTTCGCCGGTGATGCCTTCAGCAGGCGCACCGAAGGGAGCATCCGGTTTGGGAATCGCCGCCCAGGATGCCTGCCGTTCCAGACCCTGTTCGATCTGCCGCACACCCTGAAAATACTCATCGAGTTTCTCCTGGTCTCCCTTGCTGAGCCTTCTCTTCATCGTGCCTCCGTTGACACGCACGATGTCGAGAATGCTTTGCTTCTTCTGCAGTCGAGCGTCCAGTTCCTCGCGTGAATCCGTCGCTGAAGCAAAGATCGTGCGAAACAGGTCAAGCGGTCGGTTGATGCCGGGAATCGGGTTTCCCCCATCATCCCACGAAAGAGACAGCCCTTTACCATGTCCCGAGTTCTGACTGCCATCGGGTTCGATTGCCGCCAGAGCGAGTGATGTAAACCGCGTG
>JADHNX010000128.1 GCA_016779365.1 Planctomycetaceae bacterium | reverse complement strand
GGATTCTTCGGATCGAACTACGTCCGATCACTCGCCCCGAATGACACGCTGGCCGGTGTGTTCGAGGACACGGTTTCGATTTCTATAGTCGGACCGGAACCAGTGCCGACCCCGTTCTCGGGGCTTTCGATTGTCCTGGCGAACCAGCACCTCGCCCGATTCAACACGCCGCAACCGGAGTGTGCCGGCATGTCGCAACACACGCTGCGGAGTTACCTCGATCAGCTCACGGGGTTTGATGTCGTGCTGCTCGACTGCCCGCCGAATCTGTATCAGTGCAGTTGGAACGCGATGGTGGCAGCGGATGCCGTGATCGTGCCCGTACCACCTGAGGACTTTGGAACGCAGGGGTTACCAGTGGTTGAACAGGCTGTGACCAGTGTCCGTGCCCTGAATCCCGGGCTAGAGTTACTCGGCCACCTGATCACGCGAAGTGACGGCCGGCTGCTCGTTCACCGAAGTTACGAACGGAAGCTCCGGGAAGCATATGGCTCGACGGTTTTCACCACCGTCATTCCGGAAGCATCGGCTTTCAAGGTGGCACTCGCCTGTCGCAAACCAGTCTCGATGCACGCTCCCGGTTCGAAGGCTGCCCGACTGACTTCGGAACTGGCCCGCGAGATTCTTGATCGCGTCGATGGATTCACAGAAAAGCGTAATCTGGCAAAAGCATGACAACGACAAAGGACACGCTTAACCGCGTCGAGTCATTCCTCGACGAATCGATTGGCCATTCGGCCGAGGCTCAGCCCGATCTGGCACCTGTTTCGAATCCCAGAGATGCCGGACGCACAGCGACACGCAACACCGGCCGAGTTGATATCGACCGCGTCATCCCTGATCCGGATCAGCCACGGGCAAACTTCACTGAGGAATCACTGGAACAACTCGCTCAAAGTCTGCGTGACAAAGGTCAGCTCCACCCCATTCATGTTCGATGGTCGGAGCCTGCGGAAAAGTGGATCATCGTTTCCGGTGAACGACGCTGGCGGGCGTCACAGCTGGCCGGTCTGACCACGATCGAGTGTCGCTTCCACGAAGCTGATCTTTCCGAATCCGAAGTTCGTGAACAGCAACTGATCGAAAACTGTCTGCGCGAAGATCTGCAGCCGCTTGAAGAGGCGAAGGCATTTCAGGCACTCATGGAACTGAATGGCTGGACTGGAAAACAACTGGCGGAAGCCCTGCGTGTTTCTCCCACACGAATCAGTCGTATGCTCGCGCTGCTGAAACTGCCGAATGATATCCAGCAACACGTTGCCCACGGACAGCTTCCCGCTCGAACGGCATACGAACTGACCCGGATCGCGGACGAGAATACTCAGCGACGTCTCGCTCGGCAGGCGATGCAGGGCCAGTTGAGTTCCCAGGCCGCCGCCCGAAAAGTGGCCCAGCACCGAGGCAAGCCTAAGCGGCCATCAACGGGAACACAGCTGACCTTTCCTTCGGAACACGGATGGAAGGTCACTGTCTCCGCCAGTTGCAAGGGCACGTACTACGACATTGAACAGGCTCTTGATGAAGCGCTCACGGAAGTACGACATCGGATCGACAACGGCGTGCAGATTTTCTAACGGGTGTCCCGCCGGACGTAACTGCGAGCGGATTCAATCCCCATCGACTTCACCGGAAACCCAAGAGTTCTTTCGCCCTGAGATGGACTCGCCTCGTGGGCGATCCGCATATCCGGTGACCCCGGTCGGCTTCCCGCGTCGCGGGAGATCCGGGTCGGTGTCACAGTTCGCCGCCGGATTCCCCCGTGCGTTCGCACCTGGGACATCTCGGCAACTCACCCACCGTCGCCTCGCCGTTTCCGTTTCACGGAAGACGCTCGGCTTCCACCCGATAGTGACGACGGGCTCCGCCCCTGGCTGCAATCTCTTCAGGTTCGCTGGACGCTCACCGCCCTGAACGGGCTGCCGCACGTCGGCCGGGGCCGACGGTACGGGCGGGCTGAACGCCCGCAGGCTCGCTGGGCCGCTCGCCCTGGAACGAACCGGCTGGGGCCGGTTGCGTTCCTTCCGCCTCCGCTGAACGCTCCGGCGGATCTGTCAGTCAGCCGGACGAGACTTCAGCCAGGTCGAACTCGACTGCCGCCATTCGCATCTGCCTGCTCCACGTCAGACTGTGGCACGTCTTTCGACCCCCACTTGCTGATGACCGGCACACGAGTCGCGATCTCTGCCGTTCCAAATCTCGCCGATCTTCGAGTGCCAGGACCGATGACAATCTTCCTGCAACAGCACGATGCTCTGTGTCCTGTTGATTTCTCGCGACGTCCGTCCAGCTCGCTGACTGGTCCTTGTTTGTCTGCTGCTTTTGACTGCCCACTTTGCAACCGTCCTGAAGATCGAGTCGCTCGGGCACGCTCGTGCCGGACAAGTCCGTCACTTACCTGCAGTGTCGCGACGTCTGTTCTCTGGACGGCCGCTGTGCGGCGTTCCTCCGGAAAAGTTTCGTTGTTCACCGGATCGGGTGAATGAACAACCAGAACATTTCCTTGAAGAAGGAACTTAAAATGCAAAAGCAAACAAACAAAAGGCCCATCACCATTAAAGCTGGGCGAGGCGTGAAAGCGAAAATCTGGGAGAACACCACTGAAAACGGTGCCTGGAAGAACATCACGATCACCCGGACCTACAAAGACGATCAAGGCGACCTGCAGGACTCGACGAGCTTCTCCCGCGACGATCTGCTGCATGTTGCCTACGCGGCTCAGAAAGCATTCGACACCATCGTGACCGAAGCTGAGGCTTCCGAGAATTCGGAATAACGGACAGCCTCAAACAAGACCCGGCCGGATTCGTCCGGCCGTTTTGTTTGCCCTGACATCGACTCGCCCGGTGGGCGACCAGTTCATCGGGTGACCCCTGTCGGGTTCCCGCGTCGCGGGAGATCCGGGTCGGTGTCACCGTTCGCCACTGGATTCCCTGGTGCGTTCGCGCCTGGGACATCCCGGTAACTCACCCACCGTCACCTCGCTGTTTCCGCATCGCGGAAGACGCTCGGCTTCCACCCCTGATGGACGACGGGCTCCGCCCTTGGCCGCAATCTCTTCAGGTTCGCTGCACGCTCACCGCCCTGAACTGGCTACCGCACGTCGGCTGGGGACGACGGTACGGGCGGGCTGAACGCCCGCAGACTCGCTGGGTCGCTCGCCCTGGAACGAACCGGCTGGGGCCGGTCGCGTTCCTTTCCGCCTCCGCTGAATGCTCCGGCGGTCTGCGGCGACCTGAACGGTCGCCGCGCCATACGGGCCGCTTCTCGGCCCAATGATGGCTGCTGCTTATGTCACGCTGCAGACAGTGAAAAAGTCGAATGACGCCGCTGCGTTTCATTCGTGCGGCACAAGTGGGGCGGTTGTTTCAGGAACTGGAACGCCCGGTAAGCCGCACAATCAGACAGGCAAGCCGACTCTGTTCGCGGCTGAGCACGTTGTTCGCAATTAAAAGGGGGAATCACCATGAGCCAGGCCAGTCCGACAACCGGTGTTCAATCGTCGTCTCTCGGGGACCTTGCGGGCGTTTCTTTCGTTCGTCCATGGCACATTGTGCTGACGGCAGCAGGTTGCATAGCGTTGAGTGTCACGTTGTTCGCATGGGTCGATAAACGCGTCGCAAATCAAGAGACCATCATTGAAGACGACTCGAAGAAACGAACAAAACTTGGGCAACAGATCGAGGACGGCAGAACTCAGACGGAGAGCCAGGCGGAGCACCTGAAAACACTGGAATCCGAACTCTCCAGGGCGCTGGCCGATCTTCAGACGATGCAGCAGGAAGTGTCGTCGCGACGACTGACCGCGACACTGACTGCTGTGAATTCCGGACAGCTCATTCGGCAGATTGACCGGATCGATCAGTCGATGGCGGAACTTGCCGCGAATCTGCTGGCGTGGCAGCGGGATCGAGCCAACCTGCTGACCGACGAACGAGGTCGTGCAATCGCTGGTTCTGACGAATCGCTGGAACGGTTCGTCGTGCTTGATTCACAGCCCATCCCGTCACTGCGTGATGTCGAGGGCTGGCAAACCGATCTGGCTTCACTCCGCACCAGCCTTGTCGCGGCAGGCGATGCGACCGGGGTCGAAATTGCTCAGGTCCCGGATGGATTCCAGCGCACAATCGACGGGCTGGAATCTCAGACTTCGGACGCGACAAAGCGTCTGCTGGCGCTGCGAAACGCCGTCGAGCGAGTCGCCGCCAACCGCGAACCACGAGATGGCGGGCAGACACTGGAAGACGCGATCAAGCGAAGCGCCGAGAAACGTCAGCAGAAACGCGATGAGGCCATCGTGGCGGTGATCGAGGACGTTCACAGTCAGTACTCCCGGCAGATGCAGGAGGAAGCCGCCGCAACGCAGCGACTGATTGAAGAACGGGCTCTGGAACACGCCCGTGCCGTCCGCGAAGAACTTCTCGAAGCGCAGAAACTCGATGAGAAAATTGAGCTGCAGCAGTTCGCCGACCTGAGAGATGCGGCGCGGCAGAAGGAAGAGCAGCGGCAGATCGCGGCCAAAGCTCAGTTGGAAACAGCCGCGCAGCGCGCCCGGATGCAGCAATCCATGCCGTTGATTCGGCAGTATCTGGCTCACTGCATCACGCCCGGAAATCGACAGCTCAACGGAAGCAAGTGGGGCTATTCCGACACAAAAGTTCCACTGTCGTTGTCCGGAATTCGCGCTTACGGAGCATTGGAAAACACGCCGACCGGCTACGAGCGGATGTACTGGATTGGTGGCGGCGACCAGAACGATCGCCCCGACGGCGTCTTCGAGAGCTACATCGGTGGTGCGATCTACGACAGCGAAGTGCCGAAGGTGCGAACCGCTCAACGTCTGCTGACGGACTTCGGTGACCTGCTGGTCGAGGACAAGCTGCTCTCGCCCTGACCGCGAGATGAACGAGATGAGGCGGGAATCTGGCGGCACTCGACGCGGCACCGGCAATGACCTCTTCAGGTGCCGTGTCCGATTCTTCAAATCGAGTGTCACAGGAACAGGTTACGACAATTCTCCGGCGCAGGTGTTAACCCTGCGTGTCTGGCGACACCCGCGAGTTCACCTGCGCGGACAAGGAGCGTGAGACAATGCACGAACTTCAACACCCGAAAACCGCTCGCAGACCGGGGCTCGTCTATCTCGACAGTGACCGCATCGACCTGCTCATGCGGAGGCTACGTTTGTCGATTACGAGACTTGCAGTGAAGGCTGACGTCTCGACCAACAGTCTTCGAAAAGCAATCCGTGGCGACGGGATCCTGCCCGCGACCGCCGACGCGATCGCTCTGGCACTCGGGCTTCCCGACTCGTCACCCCTCATCGAAAACGCGGAGTCCGGAAAACTGCGGGAACGGAACTATGGGCCACGATCCGGTGAATGGACCATCGATCGTTGTCTGGGCGAGTGGACGTCCACAAGCAATGGTCTGCAGTTTCGTGTTTGCCGCATGACGCATGCGGTCATTGATGGCCGCGTCGGTCGCGGCAAATGGTACGACCTGCTGCATCTGTCGCAGGCTGCACGCGAGGAGTTGAAGCAACATCTTGTCCGGCATCCGTCTGTCGCCGAGAGAATCGGACCGCATCCCAACATCGTCGAGAACCTGACCACACTTCCCGACCCTGGTGGCAAAGAATGGTGGGTCATTGACCGGTGGATTGAAGGCCGCACGCTGGAAGACACGCTGCTGACGGGCGATCTCAATCGGATGCAACTCCCACGGCTGATGTCTGAAATCGCGGTCGGGTTGCAGGCGATGCACGACGCCGGCTTCGCCTTTCGGGAATTGTCGCCGCGGCGCATCACCATCGCAGCCAGCGACGGACGCGCTGTCCTGACGGACTTCGAACTGGCGAAACTGCTGGCACCGGGGCCGAGTGTTTCCCGAGACTGGCAGGACGATCCGTTCCGGGCACCGGAAGTGGAAACGGGCACGGCCGACACGCGATCCGATCTGTATAGCTGGGCACTGATTCTCGTCCACGTCGCCACAGGACTTCCCCCGCACGAGTGCGCCGGATTTGACGCGCTGACCGAGGCCGGTCTGCCGAAAGCTGTCTGGGGAATCACACGTGACTGTCTCGCTCCAGACCCCGGTGATCGACCGAAGAGTATCGCTGTCGTGCGCAAGTCGATCCGTCGCTGGACAACTTCACCCGGAGGACTGATGCCATGACATCAGTCACCGGAGAATCTGCACTCGGCCCCGGCATCGCGTCACTCGTTGCGAAGGACCAGACACCGCACATCGGAGTCCATGTTCTGACAGAATTCGTGTTCTGTTCCCGTGCCGGGATTGTGGCTCACGAAGCGCAACGCGACGACCCGGGTCAGGACTTGGATGCCGCACTGCGGCTGGACTATCTGCCGGACTTCAGTGTCCGGGAAATTCAGGACGCCCTGCAGAAGGCATGGAGCCGCATCTGGCGTGGTCTTGCTCTGGGAATCGCGGCCGGCAGCCTGATATTCCTGGTGGTTCTGCAGGCTCACTGGTTCCTGGCCGTCGGCGTCATTGGAATCGCTGTGCGACCTGCGTTGCGGTGGCTGTGGTCGCGATTCTGTGATGTGGCCACGTTGCAGAAACGGCTGCGGGCCGCGATCGACGCACAACCGGATGCCCCTGACGAAACGCTGATGACGACCCAGCCCGTCAACTGGTGGAGTCTGCGTAAAGCCGGATTCTCGGTTCTGCGACCTGAGGACGCGTATTGCGACAGCGACCTCCGGTTGTCCGGACGTCCCTGGCGGATTCTACAGAAAGGGTCGCTCCGCATTCCCGTGTTTCGAAAGCGGTCCGGTGAAAACGCACTCTACCCGCAACATCGGGTACGCATGGCGGCTTATTGTCACCTGATCGAATCCTGTGAGGGAGCGGAGTCACCGTATGGCGTCGTGCTGTTCGGAGACGGCTGTGATGGAGTGACTGTGCCGCATTCCACAGGGAACCGAAAGGCTTTCCATGAGGCCCTGCTGCAGGCACGCCGGGTTGTCGAATCCCTGGGCTCTCAAAATCCCGGACCCGACCCACCACGCTCGACGGCCTGCCGCGAATGCCCCCTCGGCCGACCGGTCGGTTATGTCAGCGGCGGGACCGGCACTGCCCTGCACGGCGGCGCGGCCACGCCGTACCTGACGCGCGGCAATGACCGCCGACTCTATCGCAGTCCCTGCGGGGACCGGTTTGTCTGGGTGCCACCGCATGAACGGGCGAAGAGAAAGAAGCTGACATGAGATACCGCATCGTTGAAGAACTGGGCTCATCCGATCGCCGTCGGTACAGAGCGGTCGATTCGCATGCCGGTTTCAACGGCGAGCAGCGCGCTATTCTCGACCTGCCGAACACCAGCGCCACGCGACAGCATCTCCGCGTTCTGAAACGGCTGCGGAACCTCGGTCTACCGCGAGTGATCGAAACGTTCCGCCGCAGCGACCGGACGTGGGTCGTCATGGAATGGATTGATGGCCCGACGCTGGCCAGCTACCTCGACCGGATGAAGGCCAACAGTGTGCCTCGAATTTCGGTCACCGAAGCCTTCCGGCTGATTCGTCATCTCGCACACAGCCTGCACTCCATCCATCGACGTCGCCAGATCGCTCACGGCGACATCAAACCGGAAAACCTGATCGTGGCGCGCGACCCGAGTCGACTCGTGCTGATTGATTTCGGATCCGCCTGGCTGGCCGAGAAGACGGACCGGCGGGAGCTGGGTGACGGTTTTCATGCGGCCTATGCCGCCCCGGAACTTCAGACCGCCGATTGCTTCGTGGACTGGCGAAGTGACCTCTTCTCCGTGGGCGTCATTCTCTATGAGCTGATCACACTGGTTCTCCCCTATCAGTTCGGTGGCAAAGCCGGCCGGCCGGAATATGCCGGCCGCATGAGTGACAAGTTGATTCCGCCCAGCCGGCTGCATCCTGACGCGAAGTCGGTTCCGAAGTGCGTCTGGCAGGGCATCGACCGGGTCGCGGCGAAGTCACTCGCCTTCCATCCGGACGCTCGCTACCTGACGCCGCAGGCATGGCTGGATGACCTGGACGCCGTTGATCTGGAAATCCGTCGTCCCACCACCCTGACCGCCGCGAACGCTCGTTTCACTCGCTTCATCGGTTGGATCGCTGACGGTTGCCGTTCGCCATCGTCACACCGCTGAGTCGAATTTGAGTCCAGTCGCGTCGCGGCTCCTGGCACTGATCACAGAATGCGCGCCGAGTTCTATCCGTTGAACGCCGCTGCGGAGTTTACTCCCGGCGAGCGACCGACGCGGGTCGGTCCACATTCCACTCAACAGAAATTCTGTCAGGAGTTCGAAATGCTGAAAGCCATTCAATGGTTTGTTGAACGACTCGTCGAGCGGCTGGTTCCGATCATTGCGAGTTCGTTCGCATCAACGGTTGAAACCATGCACGCACTTGGTCAAGCCGAGCAGCAGGGCAACCTGGAAAAAGCCGCCCGACAATACGAGGCAGACGGAATGGATGAGGTGGCTGCCGTGTTGCGTGAACGCGCTTCCCGGCTCACGTCCGACAACCCGGCCAGTCAGGCATTGCCGATGATCGAAAACCTTGCTGGCGATGAAGAACGATTTCGGCGACTGGGACTTGCTGAAGCCGAATCTGAGGACAACGAGCAGAAGCCAGATAACTCAGACAGCAAAACATCGAAGAGTCGCCGTCGAAAAAACATCTCGTCACCAACAGGTGAGGGTTCGTGATGGCCGCTCATGTTGTCACGACGGATCGTCTTATCGGTTTCATGGAGTCCATTCGCATGACAGAGAGGGACCAGAGAATCCTGATGGCACTGGTACTTAAAGTCCGACTGTTCAGCCTGCGTCAGATTGCCACGCACTGGTGGAACGGAGAAGTCGCCAATGCACGCCGGAGACTCCGGCAACTTGCGGACGACCATCTTGTCAGCCGTGTCACCGTTCCGGTTCGCGCCCTGCCTGCGTTTACGAAACCGATTGCCTGCTGGGAGCCGGGCCAACCGGCCCCCGATGCGGACGCTGTTGCATATCGACTGAAGACGCGGCTTCGCAACCGACCGATCCGCAGCGTGACGGCCTGGGTAGCAACGGAACGATCGGGGCAACTGTTCGGAGGTCGCTGTCGGGGCGAGTTGAAACACCGGACACAGGCCACACACGACCTGGGCGTCTCCAGCATCTGGCTGCACTTCGATGCACACGCTCCGCAATGGGCCGACGGGTGGCAGGGCGAAGACATGCTGGCTCACACCCGACGCGACGAGAAGTTGCCGGATGCCTTCATTGTCGATGACGGAAATGTTGTGTGTGTCATCGAGTTCGGTGGCGACTACGACGCCCGGCGTATTCGCGAGTTTCATTCGGACTGTGCAAGTCGAGACTTACCGTATCAGCTCTGGTGAAAACGACGATGGATACGTTCCCAACCAGAACCACAACGCGGCTCTCTGATCGTGATCGGTGCATCATCGATCATGTGGCCCGGCATCGAATCACGACAAACGAAGTCGTCCACACGCTGTTCTTTGCCGGACAGCAACCGAACGCCGTCACGAAAGTCACGTCGCGTCTCTGCCGCAGCGGACACCTGCGCAAGTTTCCGTTGTATCACCCACGCTTCTACTTTCGACTCGGCCCACCGTCCGTCCAGATGCTCGTGCTGCCGGAGCACAGGGTACGGCCACTGGGACCGCAGTCGTTGCCCATCGAGTTCGGGGTACTCGCCTATGCAACGATGGGCGAGCGGTATCATCGACGACTCACGACACCCGAGCTTCGTGACAGTTGCGGATGGATGGACGAACGACTGCTGGCGCTGCCGCACTGTCTCGACGAAACGGGTACGGCACCAGTCCTGGAACTTGTTCGTGTTGATCTCGGCGGCCGGTCTGATCACG
>JADHNX010000127.1 GCA_016779365.1 Planctomycetaceae bacterium | reverse complement strand
CGACAGACGGCTGATCGACGTCGATGGTAAATGGAGCCGGATCGGTGACACCGATGATGTACTGTTCCGTACGGACCGTTCGCCACGCGTCGCCACCCGAATGGTTGATGAAGGGCACGTTCTGCTGAGATCGAGTTTCGACCTTCAGCGAATCGTCAACCGGTCGCGCCTCAAGGGCGAATACGCCGCCCGCTGTCGGTGCAGAATCATCGGCTTCAAACTGCAACGGCCAGCGACTGGCTCCAGCCGGAACGCGAGGCGTTATCAGTCGAATGCCTTTCGGCAGTCCACTTGCAATCAGGTCGAAGTCACAGCCGATTGGATCCCACTGTCCACGCGGCAGGCTGAAATCGACCGCCCATCGGTTCCCGCGAGGCACTGCCAGTCCCGAGACTCGCGTTGATTCCGTCCAGTCAAACGTGCCGCTCGACAGCAAGGTCTGCACGATGGTGTGTAGTGGTTCGATTTCGATCCGGTAGATGGCCGTCGGCCCACCAGATCCGCTGGGGTCGCGAATTTCCAGCAGGTAATCTCCGTCGGTTTGCGATTGCCAGACCACAGATGGGTCGATCGCTTCCTGAAGGCCTCCGCCGCCGCGGAAACCAGTGCCGAAGATGTCGTGATCGTGCAGCGGCGAATCATCCTGCTCGACTTCAACCGGTCCCATGCTTCCGTTTTCATCGATCGAGCGAATCAGAATCGTGGCGTCGATTGGTGAACCGAGTGATGCCGCAAGGACTCGCATGCGCAGCTTCTGCCCCTTTGTCGCTGAGAATCGGAACGCATCTCGATCGGTCGGGCTATCGATGATTCCGTTTAATGCGACAGGCAGCGCTTCGACGCGAGTGACGTCAGACGCGGCGTCTTCCAGCAGGTTTGGATACGGACTGCAGCGAAGCTTCAGCGCGGAAGGCGCGTCGCCAAAATAGTTCATCGTGCGCGACGAACCTCCGCTCGCGACCAGGGCGACGGACTCGTTGAATTCTCCCAGTGGATCACCAAGCAGACGAATCAGTTGCTCGGTCCCCGCCTGTCCGCCGGGAGGGAATGCTGCACGAGGTCGATGAAAGTCACCAATGTGGACGCCGTACAAAGTTTCCCGCGGCGCGAAAATGGATCGCCGCACTTCCACAAACACCGGCCCGCTGTCTGGGAGCTTCAGCGTCACAACGGGATCCTGCACATGCAGTGAATTGTCATCGTTGGCGGCCAGGACGCGGCCATTGGCATCAAGAATCCTGACTGCCAGATCGAATTCCGAATCACCGTAATGCACGTCTGCGATGCGAGCCGAATCGACCTCGACTGACAGCCTGTGGCCAGCCTTTCCAATGACTCGATAAACATCGCGATCGGTTCGACTGCCGTTGCCGAGCTGACCCCGCACGGTGACGTTTCCTTCGACAGGCATTGCGGTTTCGAGGCTGTCGTTGCTGTACGCGTTGTTTGGTTCGTTTTCGTCAATCACGCGAAATGGCGAGACATGAAACGTGCCGATACAGGTCAGTTCGGTCGCGGTCAGAAGGCGAAAAGCATATTCACCAGGTACGCAGTCGGGAGCGATTTCAAAACGACAACGCACTTCTTCAGCGATGGTCCCACCGTGGGCGAATCCCCGTCGAGGAACGGTCTGCGCGGGTTGGATATCGATTGCTTTGATACCGGGACGAAAAAAGATCACCTGCCTCGGATCGGTCAGCGAAATTCCTTGAATGCTGACGTCAACCGTCGTGCCTCGCTGGCCAATTCTGGGACGCACGGCTTCGATGTTCTTGACCATGCCGGCGAATGCGGACGATGCAGGCAGCAGAGTCAGTAACAGGATTATCGCGACCGGAGTCATGAGATTTCGGTTCTGCTGAACTCGTAAGACTTCAGCAACGGATTCACCGTAGGACACGTATGTGGCGTTCAACTGAGCAGCCCTTCGACAAGTTTTCCATCTTTGATGATCTCGATTGGGCGAGTGCCAAAGGCCAGTAGCTCTTTGTTGGCATCGATGCCCAGCTGGTGGTAAATCGTGAACAGCAGATTCTCCAGAGGCACCGCATCGCGAGACGGTTCTGCACCGGTTGCGTCACTCATGCCGTAGAACTGGCCGCGAGTAAATCCACCACCGGCGATCAGGTTTGAGTAACACCTGGCGTGATGATCGCGTCCGCCGTCTCGATTCACTTTTGGCGTGCGACCGAATTCTGACGTGACCCAGAAGATCGTCGAATCCAGCAAACCACGCTGATCCAGATCGGTCACGAGTCCCGCGATGGCATGATCCAGTGCCGGCATCTGGTCGAGCGCGTTGGATCGAACATCGACATGACAATCCCACGCTCCGTAGGTCACCGTCACGAACCGAACTCCGGATTCCACCAGTCGCCTGGCCACGATCAATCGTTCGGCCAGGCCCTTAGGGTGGTATCGATTGTCTGGACCTTTCAGTCCGACCACATCGCGACCGTACAGATCAAATGTGGCCTCGGATTCGCTGTCCAACCGAAACGCCGCCTGAGCCTGAGACGACGTCAGCAGCGTCTGCGCCTGTCGGTAGAAGTCGTCCATTGTTTCGAGAGTATTCGGGTCGACCTGCTGTTTGCGCAGTCGCTGTTCGACGACCTGTCGAGCCGCCAGACGCCGCTGGAATCGATCGGTGGAAACTCCTTCTGGAATCGAAAAGTCGCGCACCTGGTAGTTGCTCGCTCCTGGGTCAGAGCCAAGCTCGAACGGGCCGTACGCACTACTGATGAAACCTGTTCCCCCCGAAAACGCGTTCTTGCCGGGAATGGCAACGTAAGGTGGAAGCTCGCCTCGCTTGCCAAGTTCGTGCGACACGATCGACGCCATTTGTGGATAGTCGATGACAGCCGTTTTGGGGTAGCCGGTGAAAAGGTGGTATGTCGCCAGTCCATGATCGGGTACACGCCCCACCAGGCTGCGTAGAACTGTGACCTTGTCGGCGATCTTTGCGGTCTCGGGAAAGTTATCGCTGAGTACGTCACCCGACTTAGTCCTGGTCACGCCAAACGATCCACGGATTTCGACCGGTGCTTCAGGCTTCGGATCCAGCGATTCCTGCTGCTGAAAGCCGCCACCCAGGTGCAACTGAATCACGCTGAGCGCTTTGGCTTCCTTTCTGATTCCTCGCGCTTGTGTAAACGCGTCGTTGTCTGCGGCTTCCAGACGAAGCATGTCGCCCAGTGATAATCCGAGGGCGCCGAACACACCTGCCTGCAGGGCTTGCCGACGTGACATCGAGTGAGAGCCGGAACAAACTGGCTGACTGATTCGCTGATTATTCATTCTTTGCCTTCCAGAACAGAATCTTCCCGGTGGAGTCGCCGGAGATCACCGTCGTTCCTTGATTCGCCATCACATTGCTCAGGGGGATGCCTGCTTCCAGCTTAAACCTTGCCTGCTCGTTGCCGTCCGCGTTCCAGACTCGGACCACGGCGTCCCGACCGGAGGTCGCCAGGTTTCCTGCGGCGTCGAAACGAGCGGCCAGGACACCGTTGGGTATCGTTCCGTAAGTACCGGCTGGCCGGGAAGGGGGGTGAGCATTCGGCTTAGTGATCGCCGGAAAGCCATCGACCACATCCCACCAGATCACTCGGCCATCTTCTCCGGCCGAAGCCAGAATGCGGCTGTCGCCTCGCCAGTCGAGAGCGTGTACGGCGTCCTGGTGCTCGGCCAGGTTCAGCAGAATTCCGCCGCTTTTTGCGTCCCACAGATGAACGCCACCGGCCCGATCCGCCGTGGCCAGTTTCTGACCATCAGGACTGAAAGCGATTGCGGTAATCCAGTCAGTATGTTTGGTCAGTTTGTATTGCAGTTTGCCGTCGGTCGTGGAGAACACTTTGACGACTCGGCCAGAACCACCAAGTGCTACCAACCGTTGATTCGGACTCAGATCAGCGGCCAGCACCGCGTCGATCTCGTCGCCCACTTCCGCCAGACGCTTTCCCGTGCGGACATCAAACAAGACGACGCGACCCGATTCAACGGGGAGTCCACCTGCCGCCATCAAAACGGCACCGTCGCGACTGAATCGAATAACGTGAGGCTCGCCCTCGGGAAATGCCAGCCGACCGAGTTCCAGTTCGGTCTCAGAATGAATGAATCGAATCTGATCCTGATCGGTCACCGCCAGTAGCGGAGCCCACCGGCTGACGTCCATCGCAAGTACGGGAAACGGGCGAGACAGTTCCAGCTTTTCGACAGTTGGCAATCCCACGGGCATCGCAGGAGGCCCTTGTGGTTTTCTGTCGGTCCCCGCGCTGGGGCTAAAGGCCAGGTCGCGAGCCTTCACCATCGACTCGCTGTTGGGCGACTCTCGCAGACCGCCATCGATCCATTTCCGGATCAGTTCGATCTTTGCTTTGGCCAATGGCGGACTGTTTGGCGGCATGCGAGCGTCATCGTCAGGATTTATGATCGCCTGGTACAACGAGCTTTGGCTCGATCGTCCGGCCTCAACGACCTTGCCGCCACCGCCGCCACGCAGTAGCGAAACAAAACTTTGCAGATTGAGGTCCGCTTCCTGCTTGTCGTCGCCGTGACATTTCAAACAGTGCTGCTTCAGAACTGGCTTGATGTGCTCATCAAAGTTTGGCGACGGCACATCTTTGCCTTTGTCCTGACCGCAGACCACGAGCGGCATCGCGAACGCAGCAAGCATACAGGAAACGAGTAACGTCCGCCGGTTCATGGTTCGTCCTGTATTGCCTGAAGTTTTATGATCTCAGCCTGGCCGCGCGACCCCGCGTTCAATCTTTCCGTGGAAGTACTTCAACCTTGCGGATGTTGACGATGCTGCCTGGGTCGTGGTGCTGAAACGCAAAATGGCCGGCGGGGTATGATCGATATATTGAGGAATGAGACGACGCCACGGCGTGACAAAATTAACGTGGATTTGCCAGGACGAGGAGGCTCGACGAGCTTAACCGACGGGGCGATGGAATGATTCACGATAAGAGCCGGCACTAACGATGCAGTCTACGCCGTGGGACTCACGCACGGAACGGCATCGCAATCCATGAAGATGCTTACGGGTCTGCTGGCACAACGGAATTACCCGATCGAAGTGACGCTCAGCGGCCAGGAAACGATCAACAAACTTGTCGCATCGCAGTTCGACCTGCTACGGATGGACGTGCAAATACTGGTCATGGACGGGCTGATGCCCAGGTGAGACTGATTCGGCAGCAGGAAGCCACTTGAGTATCATGGCGAGACGGGAACAGTCACGAATCACCCCAACGCGGCGAATCTGATCAATCCAACCGCTCGAACAGGCTGGGAACTTTAACACCTCGCTCAACTCGAACTGCGGCAAGGTCAAAGTCACCGGGGCAGGGCTGAACAACCCGATGAACCGTCGTCCCAAAGTGAAGTCTTACAACTCCGGCCACTGCTGAGGCATTTATGAAGTATCTGACGAACGTCCTTGTTCTGACTCTGACGGCGGTTGCTTCGAACTGCGTGCTGGCGACCGAGTGGGCTCCCGAGAAGCAGAAAGAGTCGGTGTTTACGGAACGAAAACTGGAAACGTTTCAGCACGGAGTCAAAGAAGAGTGGGGGTATGAGGCTCCTCAGCGGGATACTTTCCTGGTGCTCCATCCAAAGCTGGCGCGAGCGAATGCACCGTTGTATGTAGTGCTTCATTCTGCCGGGCACGATGTCCACTCGTGCCTGGCCTGTACAACTCAGGTCGGTAATCACGACATCTACCATGCGCCTCCAGATTTCTTTGCTCTGTATCTTGATTGCCGAGCTAACAAAGGCGACTGGTGGTGGGGCAGCGACAAGTACAAAGGCCCCGAAGTCAGCCCCGTCGACAAACGAGTCATCGACTCTGTGAAGTGGGTTATTCAGGAATACGGCATCGACGAAAACCGTGTTTACTTGTGTGGGAATTCGATGGGCGGGAGCGGCACGCTCGGCATTGGCGTTCGCCACGGGGATGTCTTTGCCGCGATCAAGGCGAACGTTCCCGCGAAGGTCGAACATGTTTCCAACCGGATGTACTTCCCGCCTCATGCGCTGCCGGCAAATGTGATTCTGCCAGACCCGCCAATCGTTATCGACTACTCAGGTCAGAACGACGGCTGGTCGAAAGGTCACGACGTTTTTTTTAAGGCGATGAATGACCGCAAGTATCCGCTCATCATGTACTGGGGGCCGTTTGGGCATGCGAACAACCACGCCAACATCCTGAAGGTCAACGATCTGATCAATTCGTTCGACTGGCTGAGCATCAAAAAGAACGAGGCTTATCCTGTATTCACAAACGCCTCGACCAATGACGCGCTGCCCTGGCCAGATCAACTTGACAGTAAGAAATCTGGTCAGGTCAACGCATTCTTTCGATGGAGAGACGTTGTTGAGACGTCAGGGAAAATCGAAATGTCACTCTTTGTCGTAAGTCCGCAAGAGCTGAAGACAACCTTCGAAATCCCGATGGAAGCAGTCGCTGATGTCAGCTTGCGTCGACTCCAGATGCTGAAAGTCGCGCCCGGAGCGACCGTTCAATGGAGCTTCGGTGCGGCCAGTGGAGACACGCAAACTGACAGAACTGGAGTCGTTACTATCCCCCAGTTAAAGCTGACAGCGACACCCGCAACACTCACTGTGCAGGTAAAAAAGTAGATGATCAGGACAATGAATTCGCGAGAACTGAGTTAACTGTCCAGAGCGAACGTTTTTCCGCCGGCAAGCTTGCGACTTCAGCGGGAAGTCGGAGATTGCCCAGTGTCAGACCACCTGGCAGCGTAGGCAATCCCTTGTTCGACTCCACGATCTCACCTGATCAACACCCGCCCATTTTTGAGCAAGTCGCATCGCACGAAAAAGTTTGTGTCCCGAGGCCGTTCGGCATGACGGTTGCGTTCGTGCATTGCCTGGCTGTGTTGTGCGCGGGCGCCAGCAGGTTCGAATCACCCCGCGCGGCGGACTGAGTCGTCAGGCGACGGCGATGGTTCGAGCGTTGCTTTCTTCTTTTTCGGCTGTGGAGTTTTCCAGCGACGGTGGACCCAGAAGTATTGTTCCGGGGCTCGACGAACGGCTCGCTCCAGCGCGGTTGTGTAGTCCTGCGTCATCTCACGCACGGCGTCTCTGGATGTGTAATCGCGAGGGTCGATGATGGCTTCGCAGCCAAGTTCGTACTTCACCCAGCTTGAAGAGTGAGTTTCGTCGGGCAGACGGATTGAGTACCCCACACAGACCAGTGCATCGTAACGTTGAGCCAGAATCGCGATCGATTTGTAAGTCGATGCGGGGCGGCCAAAAAAGTCGACAAACACTCCGCGACGGCCGGCATCCTGATCGGCCAGCAAGGCGAGGTGCTGGTTATTGCTGAGGCGATCCTGCATCTCTGTGCCGCCGCCTTTTTTGTCGATCATCGCGTGGCCGGTTGATTCGCGGAAGTCTCGAAACCAGTCATCGAGGTAGGGGTTGTCGAGCGTTCTCGCGACAACTCCCATCGGAAATCCGAACATGCCGAATGTGGCAATTGACATCTCCCAGTTGCCAAAGTGGCCGCTGAGCATGATCACTGGCCGGTCGGAACAAAGAGTCTCGATGACCATGTCTTTGTTCTGAAACTGCACGACGTCGTAGATGTTGTTGCAGCTGACCTTGCGAGGAAACTGCACCATCTCGCAGACCATTCGCAACAGGTGCTGCCACATTCCGAAGATGGTTTGATCGATCTTTTCGTCAGAGAAGTCGCCGAAGGACTGACGGATATTCTGGAAGGCGATGTCGTAGCGAGTCCATTTTCTCGGCAGAACCCGGCACATCAGCGTTGCGAGACTCCACGCGAGAACTCGCTGAAGAAAGACGGGCAGAATCCAGATGCTGGCGATCAGGCATCGGAATGCGGCGTACTCTAAGAGTCGTCGCCACTTGTTCTGCTTCATGAATTTCATGAAAAGGTCACTCCGTTGACCACTCACCATCCGTGAATTTCAGTTGTCTCGATCGTTGCCGAGCGGAAACTCTCGCTCCAACCAGCCGAACGGTCAATTCTTCTTTGGCGGCTTTGGATCAGACTTCAACGGAAGCTTGACCACTTTGCCGGTCCATGACGACTGATAGATCGCCAGAATCAGCTCGACACTTTTACGGCCTTCTTCGCCGTCGATCGCAGGCTTCGTGCCGGTTTCGATGGCTTTGATGAAGTCTTTGAGTTGCTCTCGATGTCCTGAGTGATCAATCGCTGACGGATCAGCAGCTCCGCCGGTATTCGCACCGCCGTTCATCAGTTTCGCTCTGACTGTTTTATCCTTCGGAGACTTCTTCGCGAATTCCCACTTCAGGATGTGGTCCTGCTCGACGATCGCTGATCCGGTTGTACCGTGGATTTCGGTCTTCTTGAGCAGTCCCGGCCAGGCCGCAGTGGTGGCTTCCAGAACTCCGACCGCTCCATTTGCGAAGCGCACGGTGGCTGCTCCAACGTCTTCAACTTCGATTCGCTCGTGAGCCAGCGTGTCGGTGAAGGCTGCAACCTCGACGACCTCACCCATAAACCAGTAGAGCAGGTCCACATTGTGAATGCCCTGATTCATGTAAGCGCCGCCGCCGTCCATCGCAAACGTCCCGCGCCACCCGCCGCTGTCGTAGTATTCCTGAGTTCGCCACCACTTCACGAAGGTGTCGCCGAGCGTCAGTCGTCCGAAGCGGCCTTCATCAATCGCCGCTTTCAGCGCCTGATTGGCCGGGCTGAACCGCGACGGAAGGATTGTGCAGAGCTGCACCTTATTCTTACGACAGGCGTCGATGATCTTGTCGCATCGTTTCAGAGTGATCTCAAGCGGCTTTTCAACGACGACATGCTTCCCGGCATTCGCAGCGGCAACGGCCGGATCCATATGAGCGCCGCTGGGCGTGCAGATCGTCACGACGTCGACGTCCGGGTCAGCCAGCATTTCTTTGAGATCGTGGTAAGCCTTGCAGCCGATCTCGGCGGCAAATCTATCGGCTGAGGCCGTGAACGCGTCGAAGCACGCAACAATCTTTGCACCGCGAATTTCTGCGATGGCCTTCGCATGAAATCGCGAAATCATGCCGCAGCCAACGATGGCGAATCCAGTTTTCATCAGGTGTTCCTCTTGTTTTTATAAGTGAGGAACCACGAAACACGCGAAATACGCGAAAAGGGCTCTTGATCAGCTTTCTCTTTTCGTGTCTTTCGTGTTTTTCGTGGTTGAAATCTTGAGGGTATGACGTGCTCAGTCGAGAAGTTCGATGCGGCAGACTTTCTTTTTGCCGGCCCAGACGAGCAGTCCAGGTTCTACTGCAATCATCTGGTCGATCGATTCAACCTTTGTCTTGTCCTCGCCGAGTTTCATGCCGCCCTGGCCGATCAGCCTTCGAGCGTCACTGCTTGAGCCAGACATTTTTGTCTGCATGAGAAGTTTCAAAGCCTGAATGCTGCCGTCAGGTTCGAGTTCAGACTTTGCGACCTTGACCGTCGGGATGTCCTGCGGGAGTGCCGACTTGTCGCCGATTTCCTGCTGCCAGCGATCTGCTGCGGCGGCTCCGGAACCAGTGGCGTGATAGTCGTCGATCACCGACTTCGCGAGCGTTGTTTTGGCTTCTTTCGGATGCCCAGCCAGCAATGAGTCGATTTCTTCCAGCGGCAACTGCGTGAGCAGTTCGAAGTACATGCGCATCGCCTCGTCGGGGATCTGCATGAACTTTTTCATCATCTCATACGGCTCTTCGCTGATGCCGATGTAGTTGCCCAGGCTCTTACCCATGCGGCGAACTCCGTCGAGTCCGACCAGGATGGGCGACATGATTCCGATCTGCTGGTTGATGCCGGCGTCTTTCTGCAGGTCGCGAGCCAGCATGAAGCTGTAAAGCTGCTCGGTGCCGCCGAGTTCGATGTCCGACTTGATTTCGACCGAGTCCCACG
>JADHNX010000126.1 GCA_016779365.1 Planctomycetaceae bacterium | reverse complement strand
TGCGCACTTTCAAAGTCGAAACGACCCGGAATTCATCGGCCGCGCTTTGTCTGACGACGACTTCACAGGCTTGCCGGGTGGCGATGCAGCACTGCCTGAATTAACGCCTCGCCGTAGAATCGCCAGAGAAGTTCGTCGGACTGAGCGGCGGCGTTGCCGGGGAGTTCGAAGGTGACCGTCGGGATGCCGAGCGTGACTCCGGCGTAGCTTCCCAGAGAGCCGTGCCGACTGCCGAGTTTCTTAACGGGGAGCGGGCAGAAGTTACTCATTGATGTAGCGAGTTCTTTGGCCGGGCCATCGTAGTCGACGCATTGCAACGGTTCGTGCAGCGTGACGATGTGATTGGGAAGCGTGTCGTTGATGACCTGGTAGATGGCCAGGGACTCCGGCTCCGATAGAGCGTTCAGGCCGTAGCGGCTTGAGTTCTGACGGTTCTCGGCGGGGAAGTTTCGATTCAGGTCAACGCCTCGCGCGTTGTATCGCTGGCGGCTTTCGACTCCATCGGGATTGACAACCGGCAGCAGCACAAGCGTCACGCCAGCCAGCAGTTTGTAATTCTCGACAAGGTGCTCGGCGAGGCGGTTTAACAGCGGAGTTCCCGCCGCTTCGTTCCCGTGAATCGACGCCATCATCAGCACGACGTACTCACCATCGCCGATTCTGCGGCACAGAAGCGGTCGGCCTTCGACTGAATGGCCAACGAGTGTTTCGATCAGCGAAACCCCTGGAACAATCGGTTTTGAATTGTCGACGACAGGCCCGGCTGGTTTACTCTGGCCTGGCGAAATGTCAGAGGGGTGGCTCGTCCGGGACGGGCGGGTTGCGGAACGACTGGATGCTTTGCCATCTGCGTCCGGCTTTAATTGGACGTTCGAACCAGCATCGCCACCAGATGATGAGGCATCCGGCGCCCACCCGCGAATCGATGGGCTACTCATCATGATTGTAAACGCGGCAGTCGTTGCCAGCGCGACGCCTGCGGCCAGCAACGCTGCTGATGCTGCACTGTCTTCCGCAACTTGATGCCTCACGAATTGTCGATCGCTCACTGCTTCGCCCGCTTATAGAAGGGCAGGTTGACGACTTTTGCTTCGTGGCATTTTCCTCGAATGTCGATCTCAACTTCGGTTCCGACTTCCGACATCGCTGCGTCGACGTAGCCCATCGCGATGGCTTTCTGAAGCGTTGGTGAGAAAGTTCCCGACGTTACTTCGCCGACTGACTGATCGCCTGAAAGAATTTCAGCTCCTTCGCGGGCGATGCGTTTTCCTTCAAGTTCCAGACCGACTCGAACTTTCCCGGTGGGCGATTCGGAAATCTTTTTCAACGCGTCGCGGCCAATGAAATCGTCGGCGTCCAGTTTGACAGCAAAGCTCAGTCCGGCTGTCAGAGGGTCGGTGTCTTCGTTCAACTCGTGACCGTACAGAGGCATGGCCGCTTCCAGCCGCAAAGTGTCGCGGCAGCCCAATCCACATGCCTGGACACCGAACGGTTGCCCGGCTTCAAGGAGCTGATTCCAAAGTTTCATCCCGAGTTCGGAAGGAACGATCAACTCGAAGCCGTCTTCGCCGGTGTAACCCGTCCGGCTGACCAGAGCGTCCATTCCCGCAACCGTCATTTGCGACGCGGAGTAGTAACGGTGCCCCGCTGCGTCAGCTGCGCCAAGAGTTGCCAGGATCTCATCAGCCTTTGGTCCCTGCACGGCAATCATCGCGTGCGAGAAAGTCTGATCTTCAAAGTTGACACTGAACTTCGAAATGTGCTGGCCGATCCAGTCGACGATTTTTGTCCGGTTCGACGCATTGACCACCAGCATGTAGGAGTCCGGCAACCGATAGACGAGCACATCGTCCAGAACTCCGCCGCTTTCGTTGCACACCAGCGAGTAACGCACCTGACCAGTCTTGAGCTTTGAAACATCGTTGGTCAGCAAATAATCGAGTAACGCACAGGCTCCGTCGCCGGAGAATCGCAGCCGCCCCATGTGAGAAATATCGAACAGGCCTGCCGAATTCCGCACGACGTTGTGCTCTTCGACGATCGTCGAATACTGAACCGGCATGTGCCAGCCGCCGAACTCGACCATTCGTCCGTTGTTCGTGGCGTGCCAATCGTGAAAAGAGGTTTGAAGCAATTCCGTGTCGCTCATCGTCATCTCCAGTCTGGTTGGGCCAGGCGGGATGATAGCAGCGACATCGGGATCGTGTGAGCGGGCGAGGGGCTCACACGACGAAGAGCTTCCCTGTTGCTGGCAGAGTGGTCGTCGTCAAACAAACAGCTCGGCAATCGTAACTTCCCAGCCAGGAAGGAGCTGTGATGCTGTCAGATTCTCTTCTGAACTCAGCACGAGGATTTCTGAAACTCCCCGATATTCCGTAACGTGTGCCTGAGCCGGGTCAACGCCCCAGACGATCTTTGAACCGGCTTTCAGCCAGCTTAAGGCCTTCTGTTCGGTATCGGAAAAACGATCATTGGGCGAGACGACCTCCGCAACAATGTCGGGATCGCCCGTCCAGTAACCATCGACCGGCCCAACCTCGTCGATCCTGGTCTGAGTCACAAAAGTAACGTCGGGATCACGGACGGTGTCGGGGTCTTGCTGGATCAGAAAACCCGTTTCTGCCGCGCAGACGGCGCCGAGTTTGTGCTCCTGGACGAAAGCTGCCGGTCGAAATCCCAGAGCCATCGCGATTTTTCCGTGCTTATTCCCTGCTGGCGACATGGCCCGAACCTCTCCCTCGATTAATTCGTATCGCTGACCATCCTCTGTGAGCTTAAGCAGATCGGCTGCCGTCACGATTCCGTCGGGCGCGACCGACGATTCAGACTCGAGCGTCGTTGATTCAGTGGTGACGGAAGTTGCCATTCGAAACCTCTGAGTGTGCTGTCTTGAACTGATCGCAAAATCGCGGCGCGAACAGAATGAATTCAGTTTGAAGCTGGCGACATTCCAGGGTCAAGCTGTTTCGAGAAACCGCTCCACAAGTTGACGCTCGATTCGTTGCACTGGACGCGTTTTCAACTCATTCGACGGGGTTTCCGTAATGGTCCTTTGGCTTCCCCTCGCCCGATTTTTCTTCAAACCGCAACGATGCCGAGTTCATGCAGTAGCGAAGGCCGGTTGGCTGAGGACCATCTTCGAAAACGTGCCCCAGGTGAGCGTCGCAGCGTTTGCAGAGAACTTCTGTGCGAACACTGAAAAACGAGCGATCCTCTTCTTCGCGAATGGCGTCGCTGCTGACCGGTTTAAAAAAGCTCGGCCAACCGGTGCCGGACTTGTATTTCGTTCCGGACGAAAACAGCAGCTCGTCACAACAACGGCAACGGTACAGACCTTCTTTTTTATTATCCCAATAGGCGTTCTGGTGAGGACGCTCGGTCCCTTTCTGCCGAGTGACGTAGTACTGCTCCTCGGTCAAAATTGCCTTCCATTCGGCGTCGGTTTTGGGTTTCCACGGCTCTCTGGCTTCTTCAGAAACGACCGGCTCAGCCTGGCCCGGAGTCCCCTCGTCGAGAACATCTGACGCAGCGTCTGGCGTCGTCGAGGCAACCTGATCTTGCTCAGAAGGAACGGAACTGTTCACATTCTGCTGACTATCAGCGCAGCCCAGAACAACAAGAAGCAGACTTAGCAGACTTAACAGTGAATCGGGCTTGAGCATCGTAACATCCTTACGCAGCAGATTTCCAAGGTGGATCAGAGACGGCCTGTCGTCACAACTCGTCACTGCCGTGACACGTTTTAATATCTACGGCAATCTTTTCCGAGAGGATAGGCCAACCAGCAGATTCGGATCACAGATACAACTTCGAATTCTGGCTCGAAGGCAGAATTGAAGGCAACTATATCGACACCCTTTCGCTCTCAAATGAGGCGCTTCGTGCTGGTGAATGTCTCGTTTTCTCCGGGCGAGCGGCATCATGACACCACATGGCAAAACGACACGACGAATGGAGTCCCGCGGAAGTGCAACTGCTTGATCACATTTACCAGTCGAAGCGACGGCTGCCCGAAATCAAAGCGGACGTCAGCCGGATCTATTCCAGCCTGCTCGCCGAATCTGCGACGATCAGAGAAGGCAATTTCCGGGCGATACGCAGCCAGGATCTGGAACTCCTATTTGCAAAGTATGACGAGACGTTTTTTGACGGACTACTCTACGAGACCATTCAACAATCGGGAGCGCCGATATCATTTCGCATTTCCAAGCGGATGACAAAAGTCGGCGGAACTACAACGAAGTATCGAATGGCGCGAGGCCCCGGCCCTCGGTCCTCGTACGAAATCGCGATCTCTTCAACTCTGCTGTTCTCGACGTTCTACGACATCGATCGCCCCGTGAACGTGACGGGTGTCGAATGTCGAGACCGCATCGAGTGTCTCCAGCGGATCTTCGAGCACGAATTGATCCATCTGACAGAGATGCTGATCTGGGATGATTCGAGTTGCTCGCGGCAGCGGTTTCAATCGCTGGCATTTCGGTTCTTTTCTCACACAGAAGCGACGCACCAGTTGATCACTCCGGGGGAAAGAGCCAGTGAGAAATTCGGCATTCGCACCGGAGACAAGGTTCGTTTTCGCGTCGATGGGGCCAGCTATGAAGGTTTCGTCAATCGGATTACGAAACGAGCCACCGTTCTGGTCGAAGACGACAACAGCCCGCTGTACTCAGACGGAAAACGCTACGCTAAGTACTACGTGCCGATTTCTCAGTTGGAGCCTGCGGGTTAGCAGTCTGCCGCTTTGAGTAATTCAAAGTCTGTTAGCCGCTCGCTGAAAAGTGCGTCACTGGCTCTGCCAAGCGGGATGATCAATTCTGCGTTTGCAGGAAATTCCGCACAGGCAAAGCCCATAGTACACAGTGAAGTAGCGAGTCAGGCGTTTTCCAGCAGGCTACTCGCTCGCCCCGAATCGGCACCGCCTGACAGTGCCAGAGTGTGTTTTCCGGCATGACAGGTGATGCCGTTTGCATATTCGGATGTGGATTTCAGGCGAGCGCCGTCGCCGACGTCATGATCCGGATTCATTGCCTCGCGATATGGTATCTTTGCCGGTTGCGGCATTTCGCGGCGCAGGCACCATGCCGAGTCGATACAACCGTTGTAATCTGATTCGTGCGAGCTGTGCGGCAAGCGTCTACTGAAACTTTTCGTTCGGCCTGAAATCATCCTGCCACTGGTAGCGTCAGCGAACTCCGTCTGGGATACATCCATGTTTGCCCTGGAACTAACCACTGATTCGATCGCCGTTGCTGGTTTGCTCGATAGTCTTTCGGGGCTCTCGACGCTGCTGATCGTTGGTTTGTTCGCGATGCACCTGTTCGCGTTCTTTGTGTTGTGGATCTGGTGGCGGCGAGACCTTCGCGCCATCGCGTCGTCGCTCGACGAGTTCACTCGCGGAATCCGTCAACGCAGCCTGATGGACAGTAGCGCTCATCTTTCCGAACAGGTCGACGCTTTCCTTGCTGACGTTAAAGAGACCCTGGAAGGCAGTGGCAGCTCTCAGGATCGGCATCTGCTTTATCATCGGATGGCGATTCTGGACGAGAAGCGGCGATACCTCAGTTCGATGTTTTTCGAAACGAGCTACAACATCTGCCGGACCATGATCGAGGCCTATCCTCTGCTCGGCGTGCTGGGAACGATCCTTGCTATCGGAGCCGCTCTTCAAACTGGAGACGGAGCCAGCGCGTCAGCATCGGTCGGAGTTATCGTCAGTCGATTCGGAGACGCCATCTGGTCAACCTTCGCGGGGCTGACCGCAGCCGTGCTGCTGATGTTTCTGAACAGTGCGCTGGAACCTCGGTTTCAGCGACTGGCTGAAAACCGCACCAACGTTCGCAAGACCGTCGCCCACGCGAAACGTGAACTGGCGATTGGAACCAGCAACGCCCCAACGGGGAGCGCTTCGTGAAATCTCGTCGCCTGACATTTCAGTTGACGCCGTTGCTCGATCTGTTGCTGATCGTGATTTTCGCGCAGTTTCTTGACGTGCGGGACACGACGACCGAACGGGAACAGTCGACAACGACTCAATTGTCAGCCGCTCAGGAAGAGCTGGCCGGCACGCAGGATCAGCTGGCAAAGATCCTTGCCGAGAAGAACGAAATGGAAGCCGATCGCGAATTTCTTCGCGCGTCATTACAGGAGCTGAAGGACTCGACGTCGGGCCTGGAACTCGAACGAAAGTCACTTGAAGAGTCACTGAAACGAGCCCACGAACAACGCGACACCGTCGCCAATCTGGTCGCCGCTTTATTTGATCTTCCTGACGAAACAATCAACGAGCTGATCCGAACCCGCGCGCCGGAAAACGTCCGTCTGACTCCCGAACAGGTGAAACGTCTGCGAGAGGAATTCAAATCGTTCTCGAAGCAGAACCCCGGCGAGTCTGTCCGGCACCTGCTCACTTTCGAAGAGATGCGCAAGCGATGCGACATCTGGGAACTCTACATCAACGACACCGGCAAGACGGTGTTTTCAGGCAGCGGTCAGTCTCACACTTTCCGAGCAGAAACGGCTGAAGAGTTTGCCGACGAACTTTACGAGCGTTACAAGACGCTGCCGCAACCCAAGAGCCTCGTCATCATTCTGCTTTCTTATGGCGACGTGAAAGCGTCCGTCTACGAAGCTGCGATCGATGGTCTCCCGATCGTGGCCGAGCGAATGCGAACCGACCAGAGCGGACGCTCCCGTTTCGAATACGCGGTTCTCGGCTTCAATCCAACGCCGCCGGTCGTGCCCGAAGTCAGGTAGGCCAGACTTCGTCTGACGAAGTCAATAAGTAAGACGCTCAACGTCCGGTTTAAATCGCGAAGTGCTCTTCGGCAATCGTCACTCGCTTCAGTGCTTCTTCGTCGATCGAAACGCCGAGCCCCGGCTTCGTCAGTGCTGGTGCGATTCCTCGCCGGCCCCACGTCAGGTTTTCGTGAGTCAGTCGTTCCTTGACGAGGAACGAATCGTAGCTGCCTTCCAGGTATCGAATACCGCCGACGCTGGTTGCAAAGTGCCGACCGGCGGCGCTCAGGATGCCCGTCTCACCAACCTGGCAACCGAGCTGGTAACCAAGTCCTGCCTGATGAGCCGTTGCGGCAATTTTCAACGAGTTCAGGAAGCCGCCGCATTTCGAGATTCGAATGTTGAACAGATCGCAGATTCCGTCTTCGATGGCGCGGCGACCGTCTTCGACGCTGCACAGCGATTCGTCGAGCATGATCGGTGCTGACAGTTTTGGACGAAGTGTCGCCAGGCCAGCGACCTCTTCGTGCAGGACCGGCTGTTCGATCGACGTGATGTTGAACTTCGCCAGCGGCTCGAACATTGCTTCCAGGTTTTCGCAGGTCCACGCTTCGTTGGCGTCAATGCGAAGGTCCATTCCCGCACCAACCAAACCTCGAATTCGTCGCAACGAAACTTCGTCATCGACGCCTTCGACTCCGACCTTCACCTTCGTCTGGTGAAAACCGTGAAGCCGGATCAACAGCGATTTGATCTTCTGTTTAACCGGCGAACTGGAGGTGATGACGGCGCTGTACTGCACCTTGTCCTGCTGGTTCCGAATGCCGGCCGCCGGACCGAACTGCGAAGTGATTTCGGAAAGCGGAAGTCCTTCCGCACGGCAGACCGCATCGAGAATGCTGAGTTCAACAGCGCACCGAATCGAGTTTCCGAAACAGTTCCTTGAGTCTGTCTGTGGTCGAGTCAGGCTGAATTCTTCACACAACGCGATCGCGGATTCGACGTTTGAGATTTCAGCGTCCAACTGTCCGGCCAGCGGTGTCGCACGCAGCAGTTCGAATGCCGAATCAATCGTTTCGCCGGTCACGTATTCGCGAGGAAGTCCCTCGCCCCAGCCCTGCGTACCGTCGTTCAGGATGCAACGCACAATGACAGAATCCGTCATGCGGCGAGTGTGCGACGCGTGCTGAATCTTCGTCTTCAGGGGAATCTGAACGTGGTAGGCAATGAGTTCGGCTATTCGCACCGGTGTCGCTCGTCAGGGGTGTAGAGTCGCGGAAAGAGATCAGAAAGGGACTCTAGTTGTCCTGCATTCTGATGACCATCACTCGGCGCAGACGCTTGCGGCAGCATTAAACGATCAGGTCGTACCAAAGAAGCTGGCAACAGCTGAAATTCGATCACTCGGCAGGGTTGAAGGTTCGGAAGCAGACGACGAAGAGAGTTTTTGAACGTGATGTCGCGCTCGCCGCTGTTGCCTGTTGAGCTGTGCCTATACAATCCTCGTGCTCGCGGAGACGATGAAATTTGTCTCTCGAATTTCTTGATCTTCAGGTTCGGAATACTGCTCATGGTTACCGGCTCGACTGGTTCATACACCGTTCTTGCTCGACGATTCCGCCCGCAGGGGTTCGCGGATGTTGTCGGGCAGGAGCACGTCGCTCAGGCTTTGCGAAATGCAATTCTTGCCAACCGTGTGGCTCATGCTTACCTCTTCACGGGGGCTCGCGGAGTTGGCAAAACGTCGACGGCAAGGATTCTGGCCAAAGCCTTGAACTGTCCGAATTCGGTTGACGGAAACCCCTGTAACGCTTGTGAAATCTGTGACGGGATCGCTGCCGGCAACGACGTCGATGTCCTGGAAATCGACGGTGCATCAAACCGCGGCATCGATGACATTCGTCAGCTTCGAGCGAACGTCAACGTCAAGTCGATGAGAACCCGGTACAAACTTTACATCATCGACGAAGTTCACATGCTGACGAAGGAAGCGTTCAACGCGCTGCTGAAAACGCTGGAAGAGCCGCCGCCGAATGTCAAATTCGTTTTCTGCACGACTGAGCCGAACAAGGTTCCCGACACCATCCTTTCGCGGTGTCAGCGGTTCGACTTTGGCACGATCGAGACGTCGAATATCAAGTTTCGGCTCGCTCATATTGCTCAGGAAGAGGGAGTTGACGTTGATGACGAGGCGCTTGAACTGGTGGCTCGACGAGCCGCTGGTTCCATGCGCGACAGCCAGTCAATTTTCGATCAGCTTCTTGCTTTCGGAGAAGAGCATATTTCAGCGGTCGACGTGCATCGCCTGCTGGGAACGGCAAGCGACGACCGGTTGATTGATATCGGGCAGGCTCTTGTTGAACGAGACAAGGCAAAGGCGATTGACTCATTCCATACGGCGCTGGACGGTGGCGTGCAGTTGGGAGAACTTACCGATCAGCTGCTGTTTTACCTGAGGGATCTGATGATTCTGGCCTCGGGAGCGGCGAGCGTCGGGCTGTTGTCAGTGGCTCCGGTCAGTCAGGAATTGTTGCAGAAACAGGCAACAGCGTGGGGTTTGCAAAGCATCGTCGCCGCCATGCAGATTCTGGCCGACGCGAAGGCACGAATGCAGCGAGTGACGTACGGTCGCGCTCTGGCGGAGTTGGCTCTGATCCGAATCGCGATGCTCGAAGATCTGACGGACATCGGGGAACTGATTGACAGGCTACGAAGCAGCGAGCCAGTTTCGACGATGCAAGCGTCTGCTCAGCCGGCCGCCGAAAAAAAAAATGAGCTAGCGTCGCCACATTCAGCGGTCGCTCGCTTGGTTGGAGAAGTTGAAGGTGCGTCGGCGATGGTTCAATCTATGGCCGAAGACGCGAGTAGTGACTTACTCGCAGAAGCGAAACTCTCCGGCGCGGCCTTGGTAGATTCGGGAGAGTCTTCTGTCCCGTCCGCGCCCGCGTTGGAAGCATCGCCCCAGTCGGCTGACCATTTGGCGAACGCGGAGTCTGCGAGCGAACCAGTTGCCGAGGATGTTGGTTCTATTGAAGAAGCTGAGCCGGCGACATTCCAGGCTGGGTACGGAAAAGTCGAGGGCTCAATCGTCGCGAGCCCGCAAAGCCCCGGCGAGCTGAGTCAGAAAGCAAGCATCTTTCCAGAACCCGCAGTCGCGTTAATGGATGTGTCGCCCGCCGTTGATT
>JADHNX010000125.1 GCA_016779365.1 Planctomycetaceae bacterium | reverse complement strand
GTGAGATTGGCCTCTGCACATTCGCATGGCCATCCCGACAAAGATTTTTGAAAGTCGCAAGTCCCATTGTGGCAAGCGTCTGCGAGCAATCGGGCAACCGCTTCGTCCCGTTTTTTCAAACCGCGACTTGACGATTCAGATCCGCTGATTAACGTGTGGATCGTTGTGGGGGATAGTGGGGTGTTGTGGAAGATTCGGGGGCAGCAGGTGGCGAATGGCTCTGACTGGGACGTGGCCAAGGACGCTCGACGACAAAGGGCGGCTCGCCGTTCCAAGACGTGTGCGCGAAGACCTTGGTGGTGCGGACCTGAAGTCGCTGTTTCTTGCTCCATGGACGGAGAAGTCTCTTGCTGTATTTACTCCTCAGAATTTCGAAGCACTCGCCCAACGGTTTTCCGAGAAGTCGGCGGGCAAAGCCGACGTCCGCAATTATATGCGGCTCTTCTACGCCAGAGCGGAGCGTCTGGATGTGGATTCGCAGGGCCGCCTTCGGATTCCCGATCGACTCAAAGCGTTTGCAGAACTCAAACGCGAAGTCGTGCTGCTGGGAGTCAGCGATCATCTGGAGCTTTGGGATTCAACGCGTTGGGACGAATACGTTGCTGAATTGAACCCTCAGTTCGACGAGATTGCTGAACACGCTTACGAGTGACCTGAACGAGTTGGACTCGTTCGAAAACAGGACCATGAATTGCAAAGGAGGCTGCTTGCGAACCACGGAACGGTTGAACGAGGGATAGTTCCGTTCATGACCTGAAGCCGCCCCGACGAAGGGACTCGTCGGCATCGTCAGGGACGACGATCGAAGGTTGCTGTCAGGGGTGAAGGACCCGCATTGAGCACCGCACCACGGCGTGCAGGTTTGACTGGAGAGAAGTCACCTGTCGTTGGTGTTCGATTTTTGAAATCTATCCAGGATCTGCATCAGGGAATTACATCACGGATGCTGTCCGCTGCCTGACCGGGCCTCGCGGAACGGGACACTCGAAGGATCGAGTGCGATAAGTGTCATCCCATCTTCGACACTTGTTGGCTGACTGTCTCTGAACGGATGCAAGGATGCACCGGGAGGCAGGCAGTTCCGATCGCTCAGGGAAGAGCGTGATTGATTTAGATGGGGCTCACTCAGCCGCCTCGCAGGGACTCGCGAGGCGGTTTTTTCATGCGCTGAGTAATTCGTGGCGATCGTTTGCCTTCCGATCGGACGCGTGGCAACTTTGGTTATTTTTCGGCGGCGTACTCGTCGAACCAGTCGTTCAGTTGCTTTTTCGTCGCTGGTCCACGGTGGACGACCAATCGATAGCGGAGTTCGAGCGGCTCTTCAGTTGATAACATGATCGGTGTTCGCCCAGGAAACACCGGGTTCTGCATGCTGCGAGCTTTGCGGATGATCCATCGCTGGGGAAATCCGGGAAGCGATGGATGGCAGAGAATGGCAATGCCGCTGCTTGAGTTTTCCTGGCCCGCGACCGCGTCCTTGAATGAGCCGGAAATGTCCATCCAGCGGCTCGCTTTGACTGCCGTTTTTTGAGGTTCGACCTCGCCGTATTCCGCCGTAAATCGGACATCAGTCGGGAGTCGGAACCGCGGTGAGAAGCCTCCGTAACCTTTGACGTCGTCCGAACCGCCGATTCGAACCTCTGGTTCCAGGGCAAGCAGTCTGATTCGGAAATCGATCACGCGGCTGTCGTCGCGTGAACGTCTTGCGCTGATTTGAGTTTGCTCACGCACAATCGGTTTCATGGTACCCGACGAGTCTTTCCAGTCGGGGGATACCCAGTGGGTCGTTGCCTCGATGCCTGCTGAGTCTGAGCTGCCCGTGATGATCGTGACTTTGTCGACTCGGGAAAGAAAATTCCGGCAAATCCACGGATCTCCAATTTGCGTGTCGCCGACAGAAAGCTGATGCCACGCCCAGAAGATGCCGCGATGGTGCAGGTGATCTGCGGGAAAGTCTTCAGAGATGACGTTGCCATCGAGATCGTGCAGCGGGTGTAGATAGCCGGCTCGCTCGAATTTACCGTCGATTGACTTCGGGCTCGACTGGTAGAACAGGACGGGAGACTCACGCTCAAAGAATTCGTAACCCTTGCCGCTGGCGATGACGCGGAGTGGTGGCGGTGTCTTGTTGTCGGCAGCCTGAACTCGGCAACAAACTGATTCTGCAAGCAGGCAGGCTGCGAGCGCTACTGTGAGTTGGTTTGGCATGGTGGGGCCATCGTGGATTTGAGTGTGCAATTGCATGAGCGGCAATCTGTACCGCGCATTCATACCAGTCTGGATGGGTACAACAGGCGGATCACCGGCATTCTTTTTTCAGACAATGTAGAACGGTACGTTCGAGCTGGATTCGTTATTTGCTGAGTCATTGTGCCAGGGGAGGTCGATCGAACGGGCTTGGTCACCCCTGCACGGTCGGTGTTTCCATGAAAAAAGTCGAGCGAAGCAATTGCTTCGCTCGACTCTGAATTCGTTTGTGAATTCCCTTAGGTTTGACACCTGGCCAGGTCTTAGGCTGTTGCCATACGTTCTTCTTTTTCCTTGCGACGTTTTTCGACAACCTCGGTCTGAACGTTCGCAGGTACCTGGCGATACTTCAGGAACTCCATCGAAAACTGCCCTTTGCCCTGCGTCATTGATCGCAGTTCGTTCGCGTAGTCGAACATTTCCGCCAGTGGGACCTCGCCATTGATGTAAGTGGTCTTGCTTCGGGCGGTACTGGAAGTGATCAAGCCTCGCTTGCTGGAAAGATGACCGCAGATCGAACCCTGGTATTCTTCGGGGGCTTCGATTTCCAGTGTCATGATTGGTTCGAGCAAGGCCATTTTTGCCTTCTGCAGCGTTTCGCGGCCACAGTTGAAGCCGGCCGTGTTGAACGCCATTTCCGAAGAGTCGACGTCATGGTAGCTACCGTCTTCGAGGTCGATCTGAACGCCGACAACTTCGCATTCACAGAGTGGTCCTTTGACAATTGACCGCTGGAAGCCTTTGTCGACGGCAGGGATGTATTCCTTGGGAATACGTCCCTGCGAAATGTTGTTGTTAAAGACGTACGGCTCTTCCGCGTCTTCCGGAAGCGGAACCAGCTTGCCGACGATGTGAGCGTACTGCCCGGAACCACCGGTCTGTTTTTTGTGTTTGAAGTTGAATTCGACTTCCTTCGTTGGACACTCGCGATAAGCGACCTTTGGTTCGCCAACTACAGCTTCCACGTTGTACTCTCGCTTCATTCGCTCGATGTAGACTTCGAGGTGCAACTGACCCATGCCGGCGATGATCGTTTCGTTTGTTTCGACATCAGTCATCACGCGGAAGGTTGGATCCTCACGACGGAATCGTTCGAGAGCTTTGCCGAGTCGGTCTGCACCTTCTCGTGTCAGCGGTTCGACGGACAGGCGGATAACCGCTTCCGGCACAAAAATGTTTTCCAGCGCGACGTTCGCACCTTCACCACAGAATGTGTCACCAGACGCGCAATCCACGCCGACGACGGCGATAATGTCGCCAGGTCCGGCTGATTCGATTTCTTCCCGGTCGTTAGCATGCATTCGCAGGAGGCGTCCAAAGCGAACTTTGCGACCGGTTCGAGCGTTGATGTAGCTGTCGCCTTTCGTGATCTTGCCCTGGTAGACTCGGCAGAATGTCAACTGACCGAACGCTTCCATGACTGTTTTAAAGGCCATCGTGACGAGCGGTTTGTCTTCGTCTGGCGTCAGAGCAACCGGTGCTCCTTTGCCGTGCTCGTCAAGATTCAACAGGTCCTGACCAAACACCTGGCGTTCTGGAGGGCTTGGCAGATACCGCACGACGGCGTCGAGAAGTTCCTGAACGCCGCAGTTTCGATAAGCGGTGCCCATGAGTACCGGCGTGATTTCCTGAGACAGAGTTGCTCGGCGAACGATCTTGTGGATATCGGCGATCGATGGTTCGCCTTCTTCGAGCAGTGTCTCCATCAGGTCGTCATCGAACAGCGAAAGCTGCTCAAGCATGTGGGCACGTGCAGCGTCGGCAGCGTCTTTCAGTTCGGCAGGAATTTCCTTGCGAACGACTTCGATTCCCTGGTCACCTTCGTAGTAGACGGCTTCCATATTGATCAGATCGACGGCGCCTTTGTACCCGGATTCTTTGCCGATCGGAATCTGCAGAGGGACTGCCGTCACGCCGAGCTTTTCAATGATCTGCTCGATGACGCTGTCCGGGTCAGCACCAGTTCGGTCCATCTTGTTGATGAAGGCGATTCTGGGAACGCCGTAACGTTTCATCTGACGGTCGACGGTCAGAGACTGGCTCTGCACACCGCCAACGGCACAGAGGACAAGCACCGCGCCGTCAAGCACCCGCAGTGAGCGTTCCACTTCGACCGTGAAGTCGACGTGGCCAGGGGTGTCGATAACGTTGATCGGGTGGCCATTCCATTGCACTGCGGTGCAGGCCGACTGAATGGTGATGCCGCGCTCACGCTCCAGATCCATGAAGTCCATGGTCGCTCCGCCATCGCCGCCCTTCACCTCGTGGATGTTATGGATCCGGCCGCTGTAGAACAGAATGCGCTCGGTTAATGTCGTCTTACCCGAGTCAATGTGGGCGGAAATACCGATGTTGCGGAGTTTTAATAGGTCTTGCATGGTTCAACTACGACTGGCAGGCGGGGCATACCGCCGGAATGGATCGTTCGCTGCAACGTGCCATTTGTGTTGTGCATCGAACGTTGCTCGCTGCGAGCAACTGTCTGTTTGAATCGAATTCCGACCGTCAGAAAACGATTTTGGCTCGACCGAAATTCGGTGAACCGATGATTTGAAGAATCCCGGCTAAGAGACTCTTCGGAGAATAACCTGTCGCAGGTTGTACAGTCAGACTGCTACCTGTTCGAGGCTGGAGTACCGAAAGCTGGACCACGATCTCAGAATCTTCGTGGAAACAGTTCCGGGATTTTTTTTAACCGGGGAAAACAAGCCAGAGATTGCTCTGTGGAGAGACTGCGAAGCCTTGTTGGCGGGCTACGCTGGAAGTCGGCTCTCAGTTGCAGGCTCGATGCTCAGGCGGGGGCACAACTGTATTTTTCTATGAGAACCGCCGATGTATCGGCACCGTCAGGCCAACAGCCTGACAGCCATCCCAGGAAAATCCCAGATCGCGCGCGACGCATCCTATCGATCGACCAAACAGATCGGAACAGGAAATCGGCAGAATATTTGACCAAAGTGCTGGTTTGGACCACGGGTGGCTCACGGGGGTAGCGTCGACACTCGATCCGGTGGATTCGATTCATGCTCGGTGAAAATTGTTTGTTGACGAATCTTCGCATTCAGAGGCTGCTGTAACTATCTATCGCCAAACTGGTTAAAGTGGATTGGTCAGCTGGATGCCGGCCCGTTCGAGCTGGTTTCTCAGAAAGTCGTTGTTTGGCAAAAACTGGATATTAACGTTCGTATCTCGTCGCGTTTTTCGAATAATGCCGAGACAGGAGAGGACACTGGCCACTACGGCCAACCGGTCGTGAATTACCGGCCACAGGATTTTCAGCAGCGGTGGCAGGGCAACGTATGGGCGACGATTTGCGAAATGAATTGGACGATCCTGAAGGCGTTGGCGCTGCCGAGCGCGAAGTCGCACCGATTCGGATCGCTCGGGGCGAGTTTCTGTCCAGCGAGTCGAACCGGAAATTTGCAGCGACGATCATCAGGTCTCGCAGTTCGATGTTTTTCAGGTTGGCACTGTTTGTCGCTGCGCTGCTGATTCTGACTGCCGGACTGATGAGCTGGGCCGGATATGTCCTTGCACGAAACATCATCCAGGATCAGATTCAGCAGCGACTGCGTGTTGCGGCGGCGGACCGGCATCAGATGGTGTTGTCTTTCGTTGATCAGCAGCTTGAGCGCGCCGGTCTGGTCGCCAGTCGGACGAAATTGCGGAACCTGATTGCGGAGTTCAAGCACGGGAATATCTCTGAAGACGAGATGCGTTCAGGGACACGACCGATTATCGAGGATGCTGTTGAAGCTACCGACGGTTTTCGAGTGATCTCGATCGCTGATGTGGACGGACGGGTGCTTACGTCGACGTCGGACAAGCAGCTTGGTGCCGATGTTTCAATGGAGTCAGCATTTCAGGCCGGTCTCGAAGGGCGGCATCTTGCGGAGCCAGCACTGAGCGATGGCTTGTTCATTACCTCGGTGGCGGCTCCGGCAAAGACCAACGATGGCGAACTGCTCGGCGTGGTACTGGTCGAGCTTAACGTCGAGACTCTGCACGAAATTCTCACAGACACGCAGGGACTCGGCGAGACTGGCGAAGTCCTCGTTGGCAGGAGGGAAGGTAATCGGACGCGTTATCTCTTCAGTCCGCGAAACAGGGCAGAGCGTACTGAGTTGTTGGATGCGGTGCCGGCGATGGCGGCTGCCATCGGCGGAGCGACTCGGTCAGAAGTAACCGACTACGCGGGCGTCGAAGTACTTGTTCATTACCGACCGATCGCCTACCAGCCGTCCGAGTATCAGGAATGGGGACTTGTGGCAAAAATCGACGTCGCCGAAGCTTATGCCCCGCTTGATGAATTTCGACAGGCGCGGTTGTGGGTTCAGCTTGGTGTTGTCGGAGTGGGGCTGGCGAGTTCGTTCTGGCTTTCACGCAGGATGACTCGTCCGATTCACGAGCTGACACGCACGGCGACGGAAGTGGCGGAGGGAGACCTGTCCGCTCAGGTGGCGGTAACGACTGACGACGAGATCGGTATGCTCGGTCGCACTTTTAACGCCATGACGCAAAAGCTGCAGGCGTTGTACGCGACTCTGGAAGATCGCGTGCGGCAGCGGACGGCGGAACTGAGCAACGAAATTGCTCGCCGCGAAGAAGCACAGCAGGAATTGCAGCGGAATTCTGAACGCATTAAACGCATCATCGATACTGCCAACGACGCATTCATTTCGATTGGCGAACGCGGTGAGATTATCGAGTGGAATCCGCAGGCGGAGGCGATGTTCGGCTGGAGCCGCGACGAAGTGCTCGGCCTGGACGTTGCCGACATCATCATTCCGCCAGCGTATCATGAGAGGCATCGCGGGGGCCTGAAGAGATTTCTGGAAACGCGCGAAGCGAATGTGCTCAATCGGCGTCTGGAGCTATCTGCGCTGCGGCGCGACGGCAGCGAGTTTTCCGTCGAGATCACGATCACACCGCAGCGGCTGGGGAAAGAGTTCGTGTTCAACGCTTTTCTTCATGATATCACTCAGCGAAAGCTGGACGAAAAAGCGTTGCATCAAGCTCGCGAGGCCGCCGAGTCGGCGAACAGATCGAAAAGCGAATTCCTGGCCAACATGAGTCATGAAATCCGCACGCCAATGAATGGTGTCATTGGGATGGCCGAACTGCTGGCCAGTACGAGACTGGAGGCAGACCAGCGCGACTATCTCAATATGGTGCGCCAGTCGGCTGATGCGCTGCTGCGACTGCTCAACGACATCCTCGACTTCTCGAAGATCGAGGCCGGAAAGCTCGAACTCGAATCGATCCCGTTCAGCCTGCGTGATTGCATCGGCAATACTGGACACACGTTGTCGTCGCGAGCGGCGGGTAAGGGGATCGAACTTGCTTGCCGAATCGCTCCGGAAATCCCGGACATCCTGATCGGCGATCCCGGACGACTGCGGCAGATTGTGGTGAACCTCGCCGGCAACGCGATCAAGTTTACGGACGAGGGGGAAGTTGTTGTCGAGGTTGTGCCGGTCTTCACTCAATCGTCAGGGCTGTATTCTGATGAGGATGGGCTGTCGGCCTCGGGCGGCAGAACCGTGTTGAAGGTTTCTGTTCATGACACGGGGATCGGTATCCCGCCGGAAAAGCAGGAAGTCATCTTTGAAGCGTTCGGCCAGGCCGACGGATCAACGACTCGAAAGTACGGTGGCACAGGGCTGGGCCTGACCATCTCGACGCAGCTTGTGGAATTGATGAACGGCCAGTTGCAGGTTGAAAGCGAGCTGGGGCAGGGGACGACGTTCTGGTTCACGGCTGAATTCGGCATCGCTCCCGTGCAGAAGCTGCGTCCGCCGAGCGAACTGGCGGCACTACGCGGAATGCAGGTTCTCGTCGTGGACGATAACGCTACCAACCTGCGGATTCTTCAAGAGATTCTTGCCGGGTGGAACATGCAGCCGCTGACCGTTGACAATCCCGACGCTGGTCTGGAGTTGATCCGGAAAAGAAAAGCCCACGGTGAGCCGGTGCCGCTTGTTCTGCTCGACCTGATGATGCCCGGTATGGATGGTTTCCAGTTTGCAGCGAAGCTGCGGGAAACAGTTTCTGTCGATGAATGCAAGGTGATCATGGTTTCGTCGGCAATTCAGGCCGGTGACTCTGAACGATGTCGCCTGCTTCAGATCGCCCGGTGTCTGCCGAAGCCGGTGTTGCAGTCAGAGTTGCTCAACACGATCCTCGCCGAAGTCGATCCTGACGCAACCTTCCCGACCGAGCCGCAGGAGCAGTCGTCAGAAGCGAACATCGTTCCGCGGCGAATTCTGCTTGCTGAAGACGGACTCGTTAACCAGCGAGTTGCGGTCGAGTTTCTCGAACGGCGCGGGCATCAGGTGGTGGTCGTGAGCGACGGGCAACAGGCTCTTGATGCCCTGGGTCGAGAATCGTTTGACCTGATCCTGATGGACGTTCAGATGCCGAAGATGGATGGCTTTGCAGCGACTTCAGCAATCCGGCGGCGCGAGCAGGCGACAGGTCAGCACCTGCCGATTATCGCCATGACGGCAAACGCGATGAAGGGCGACCGTGAGCGTTGCCTGGCAGCCGGCATGGATGACTATGTCGCGAAGCCGGTGGAAGCAGCCGCGTTGTTTGCGGCAGTCGAAGCTGTTCCGCCAGGCGTGCTCGCCGTTGGAACGACACCGCAGCAAGCAGCCCCGCAGCAAGCGAAGTCGGGAACTGTTGCTGCCCGGCAACTTGCTGGCTCGCCGACTGCAAAGCCTGCCATCACGGTTCCAGCCGCTGCGGAGCCGGTCAGTGCGACTCAGGTTTCTGGAGGGAAGCTGATCGACTGGTCGGCGGCGATGAAGAAGATGCCGGGCGGGGAAGCCACGGCTCGCGACCTGGCCAGCCTGCTGCTCGAAGAAGCTCCAAAATATGTCCGGCAAATGCGGAAGGCGAGACTTGACAGTGACGCCAAAGCTCTTCGTCGGGTTGCACATACGCTGAAGGGGTCGGTTGCAATTTTCGGTATCGACAGCCTGGTCGGTTGGTGCCAGGAAATGGAATCACACGCCGCTGCAGAAGAGTTTCAGTCTGCGGATACACTTCTGGATGTGATTGCCGATGCGGTAGATCGACTGGTCGCAGAATTGAATGAGATTCTTTGAGGTTCGACGAAGCGGGAGAGTTCGCCATGACTACGAAAGTTATGATTGTTGATGACAACCCGATGGACCGACGATTTGCGGGAGCGTGTGTCGAAGCTGCCGGCATGACCACAACCTACGCTGAGAATGGCAAGGATGCGCTTGCGAAACTCGACGCTGAAACTCCGGACGTCGTGCTGACAGACCTGGATATGCCGGAGATGGATGGTCTGGCTTTAGTGCGGCAACTCCAGAAGCGGGATCCAACTTTGCCGGTCATTCTGATGACGGCCAAGGGGAGTGAGGAAATCGCGACGGAAGCACTCAAAGCCGGAGCTGCCAGTTACGTTCCCAAACGAAATTTCCAGCAGGGAATTCAGGATGCTCTCAGTATCGTCGCAGAATCTTCACGAGCTCGGCAGAAGCGACAGGCAGTTTTCGAGTACATGACAGAGACTGAATCGAAATTCGTGCTGGGGAACAACCATGATGCGACGTCGGCTCTGGTCGGATACTTCATGGACGCGTTGCGGATGATGAGAATTTGCCCGGAAGGCGACCTGGTGCGAGTCGGTACGGCGTTGTCCGA
>JADHNX010000124.1 GCA_016779365.1 Planctomycetaceae bacterium | reverse complement strand
CGAAACCATCCGCTGGATGAATTGCGATGTTGACCTGATTGTCGATGTGGGCGTCGCCGGTCCACAACGCCTGCTGAGCCGAGTCGAACAACTTCGTAAAGCTGACGCCGTCGTCGTCGTAGCCGGCATGGAGGGCGCACTGCCGTCCGTTGTCGCCGGACATGTCAGCACTCCAGTCTTCGGCGTCCCGACCAGCGTTGGCTACGGCGCGAACTTCGGAGGCGTGTCCGCGCTCCTCTCCATGCTCAACAGTTGCGCCTCGAACGTCGCCGTCGTGAATATCGACGCTGGCTTCAAAGCCGCCTACCTCGCCGGAATGGTGGCTCGAGCAACAGCAAAGTTATCACCGAAGTCATGATCAACACTGCAGTTCATCAACCGTCACAAGCCTGTTCGAAAAGAATCGTTTTACAAGTTGACCGGCATGACTCAGCATTAGCGAATACTGGCGACGTGGACTACGATGTTTGCCAGGTGCCAATTCAAACAGGCAGCCCGTTCCGCAAACTGATTCAACTCTTGCGACCCTAGAGACACCATGAGCATTCAGGAATTTGTTGAACCATTGGGTAGCCGGATCCTGATTCGGAAAGACGAAGCCCGCCAGACGACGAAAGGCGGCATTGTCCTCCCGGATCAGGCCGAGATCCCAACCATCACCGGACGCGTCGTTGAGATCAGCGCCCAGATCGCCAATGACGAAGACTTCCCGGTTCGCAAGTACGACAAAGTGCTCTTTCACCCGAAGAACGCAATTCCCGTCGATCTGGAATCAGACAACGTTCTCTTCGTCGTAGAAATCGACGACGTTGTCGCCGTCTTCCGCCGCACTCCCCGTTCCGAATCCAGTGTCGACTCCATGGACGACGCCGACGAACGCGACGACTTCTGAGCCTTCAATCGTCAGTCAGCCTTGCCTTGAAATCTCAATCAAGGACACACAAACGAAACGGATCAGCTTTTGGAACGTGTTGGAAATAACTTCCCGAAAACCCCATCAGATAAAGACTGTCTTTTCAGCGCGAAGTCGCAGAGATTCGCGTTCTCTTGAGCCTCAGCGTCGTTGCGCTGCTGTCAGCTTGAAAAAGCGAAGTGATTCTAGACACGTTCCTGCAAGGCTTCGCCCTTCGCGACTTTGCGTGAACAATAAAAAAAGGGCGAGCATTTCTGCTCGCCCTTTTCGATTACGTTCAAGCGTCAGATGGTCAAGCGGCAAAGCTCACCCAGCTGAACAGCCTGTTATTCGTCGTCTGAGTCGCCTTCGTCATCTGAATCGCCCTCATCGGCGTCAGCGTTCTGTTCAGCCAGAACAGCTTTGCGGGACAGTTTGACTCGGTTCTGATCATCGACGGCGATGACTTTGACTTCGAATGTGTCGCCAACTTTGCAGATGTCGGAAACGCTCTTCACGAAGCCGTCAGACAATTCGCTGATGTGACAAAGTCCATCTTTGCCTGGAGCGATTTCGATGAACGCTCCAAAGTCTTTGATCGAGCTGACCTTACCGTTGTAGATACGGCCAACTTTAACGTCTTCCGTCATGGCTTCGATGCGAGCCAGACAATCTTCAGCACCAGAAGCTTCTCGCGAAGCGATCGTCACGACACCAGTTTCCTGGATGTCGATCTGCGTTCCGGTTTCTTCCTGAAGTGCTCGGATCGTCTTTCCGCCAGGTCCGATCAGGAGACCGATTTTTTCAGGATCAATCTTCGTCTGCAGAAGTCGCGGAGCGTAGTCCGAGATTTCCTGACGGGGACGAGAGATGGCTTTTAGCATGATCCGAAGAAGTTCGCGACGAGCGTCTTTTGCCTGTTCAAGAGTCGCTCGAATAATTTCTTCGCTGATCCCGTCGATCTTGAGGTCGAGCTGGATTCCGGTGATGCCTTTACCCGTCCCGGCGATTTTGAAGTCCATGTCGCCGTAGTGGTCTTCGTCACCCAGAATGTCTGTCAGGAGGTTGAACTTGTCGCCCTCTTTGATCAGACCGATCGAGATACCAGCGACCGGCTGATTGATCGGCACACCGGCATCCATCAAAGCCAGCGTGGTCGAACAAACGGACGCCATTGAGCTGGAGCCGTTGGACTCAGTGATGTCCGAGATCGCTCGAATGACGTATGGGAATTTGTCTTCTTTCGGCAGGACCCACGCCACAGACCGTTCGGCCAGCATACCGTGACCAATTTCTCGACGTCCCGGCCCTCGGATCGGACGGCATTCGCCGACTGAGTACGAAGGGAAGTTGTAGTCGAGCATGAATCGCTTTTCGTACTCTTCCACTGGGCCATCAACTCGCTGGGTGTCGCGGGCCGTTCCGAGAGTAATGGTCGCCAGCGACTGAGTTTCGCCGCGTGTAAAGATGGCAGAACCGTGAACTCGCGGGATGATTCCAACGTCGCCAGAAACGGCTCGCAGATCGCCAGGTGCTCGACCGTCAAGCCGGACACCTTCCAGCAACAAATCACGAACAGCCTGCTTGCCAGCGTTGTAGAAGGCCTTGTTGAACTGGTCGAGTGTCTTGCCGTCTACGGTTTCTTCAGACTCACCTGGGAAGAATTCTGCCTGAAGTTCTGCTTTGATTTCGTCGGAAATCGCGTGTCGGTCGGCCTTCGACTTTCCAACTTTGCTTTCCTTCAGACGACCGTAAGCTCGCTCCATCAGAATGGCATCGAACGGGTTGACTTCCGGGGCTTCGACAACTGGTGGCTCGACTCCACATTTCTGAGCCAGTTCGAGTTGCAGATCGCAAAGTTCGGCAATCGCTTCGTGGCCGAACATGATGGCATCTGCCATAACGTCTTCCGGCAACTGATCCCCGAAGCCTTCGATCATCAGAACCGATTCTTTGCTGCCTGCAACGATGAGATCGAGCTTGCTTTCAGCCAGTTCGGCAGCCGTCGGAAATAGCACAAGCTCCTCACCGAGCAACGCCACTCGAACAGCACCAATCGGGCCGAGGAACGGGCATGGCGAGATCATCAGGCCAGCACTTGCTCCGTTGATGGACAGGACGTCCGGATCGTTTTCGCCATCATAGGCCAGAACGTTGCCCATGATCTGGACTTCATCGTTGTAGCCTTTCGGGAAGAGTGGTCGAATCGGGCGGTCGGTCAATCGAGCTGTCAGAATTTCACGTGTGGATGGTCGCCCTTCGCGTTTCAGAAATCCGCCAGGAAATTTACCGGCAGCAGCAAATCTCTCCCGATAGTCGACCATCAATGGGAAGAAGTCGATTCCTGCTCGCGGAGCGCCGGTCTGAACAGCAACCAGCACTGTTGTTTCACCATATTGAACAATGACACATCCACTGGCCTGTTTGGCAATTTCGCCCGTGGTCAGACTCAATGTGCGACCACCGATTTCTCGTTCGACTGTAACTTTAGGCATTTTTTCTTTCCTTCACAAATCTCGCCGGCGCAACCCCAATGGGTCCAGAATGCAAACGGCGAACGAAGCTTCAGCCAGAAGCACGGCTTGAAAGCGGACACTCAAAACAGTCTCAGGCCGTTTTCTTCTCAGCAGAAAGCTGGCTGAGGAGTGACCCCGGGAAGCGGTTCTGTCTTCAGAAATGCAGAACAGCAAACGCCGAAAACTGAGACGGGAACGGTGAACGCTCATGACCAGAGCGATGACGACCGAGCCTCTTACCAACACGAAAACTGACAAACACACAACGACTGCAAAATCAGGTGACAAGACTTACTTGAGCCCTGCCATTCCTGAGAAGACATCAATCTCAGAGATGATTTCCATAATCAGCCGTTTCAGAGTTCCACGACAAGCAGAACTCAATTAATTGGGACAGGCCATTCCAGCAATGAATCCGTATAGAACCTGAACCTGAGCAATGATTGGCCGCCGACAAGCAATCTGACGAGCAATCAAAAGAAAAAGGCGACGCAATCGCGTCGCCTTTATTCACTACTTTCGGAGTCCGAGCTTCTCGACGAGACTCTTATAGGTGTCTTCGCTGTTCTTCTTGACATAGTTAAGAAGGCTTCGACGGCGAGCAACCAGAGTCAACAGTCCTCGGCGACTGGAGTGGTCCTTCATATTGCTCCTGAGATGCTCGGTCAGATTTGCAATTCGATGGCTGAGCACCGCGATCTGGACCTCAGGCGACCCCGAATCATTGTCTGACTTCTTGAACTCACTAATCAGTTCTGTCTTTTTTTCAGCTGTAATCGACATTCTATTCCGACTGCCTTACTGTACGAGTATTCCTTTTGCCTCTGATTCAAGCCGCACACTTTAGCGAGCAGTCCCGAAGATTCAATCGAACCGCCAGGAACAACTCAACTGGATGCGGACCAGCGTCCAAGTAACGACACATCATCTTGTTCTGACTTAATTTATGACGATTTTCGCTTCGATCCGCGCTGCGGTGCAAACTTCACCCGAACAGAGTTGACGGCACTTGCTCGCACCGTGCAAACTTCGGAGCAGCCGCAGACGGCGTTTTGACCAGGCGGCTCACAAGTCAATTGACTCTGCAATTTTACGCACAGGCTGGCGCACCGACTCATGAGCAACGATTTCAATTTTGATCCACCGGAAGATTCGGACGATGCCCCGAAAAATGACGGCAACGACGATGGGCAGAGCAATCCGGACGTCCAGAGCCAGGAAATTCAGCACAGTCAGGTCGGCGCTCTCGTCCCCGAGAATGTCGCTCGCGGGGTTTTCAGCACAGGAGCAGTCGTTCTAAACGGGTCGCACGAGTTTGTCGTCGATTTTCTACTTCGCATGACCCGACCGCACCAGGTCGCGGCTCGAGTTGTCATTCCTCCCCCGGTCATTCCGAGAATGATTCAGGCATTGTCAGACAACATCGAAAATTACAAAAAGCGATTTGGCGAGCCGAAACTCCCTGACGCCGCTCAACCGAAGCCTGACCAGCCACAACCGCAGGTCAACGCCCAGGAGCTGTACGACCAGCTCAAATGGGGCAAGACGGAAATGAGCGGGACGTACGCCAACGCCGTGATGATCGGTCACACGCCAACCGAATTTTCGTTCGACTTCATTACGACGTTCTTCCCGAAATCGGTCGTCTCAGCCCGAGTTTTCCTGTCGGCCCCGAACGTGCCAAGGCTGCTCGAATCTCTGAAGCATTCGTGGGGGCAGTACGAGAAGAAGCTGAAGGACGCTCAGAATCCTCCGCCTCCGCCAACCGAGCCGGAATCCTTCGACACGACGCAGTTCTGATCGACTGAAGACCTGACCAGATCATTATAAGGTATCCGACCAGACTCTGAGGCAGCTCGCAGTGCCGAATTCCAGACCTGAGTTCACCATCGCAGACCGCGCGGCTGCCGAGCAACTGATCGATCTGGCACTGGCCGAAGATCTCGCTGACATCGGAGATCTGACGTGCAACGCCTTGATCGGTGAGAGAGACCGAGCCGAAGTTCTGGTCGTGGCTCGCGAGGCCGGAATCGTTGCCGGACTTCCAATCGGTGAACTCGTCTTCGAGAAAGTCGACCCGCTCGTTGGCTGGGTTCCGGAAGTCCCGGACGGAACCTTGGTCGAGCCCGGTCAAATCGTCGCGCGAGCCGCGGGCCCGCTGGCCGGAATCCTGATCGGCGAACGCACGACCCTGAACTTTGTCGGACATTTGAGCGGCATCGCCAGCCTGACACACGAGTTCGTTGAAGCGGCTCGCGGGACGTCCGCAACAATTCTCGACACGCGGAAGACATTGCCCGGCTGGAGAAGTCTCGCCAAGTACGCAGTGAGAGCTGGCGGCGGAACCAACCACCGAATGGGCCTGTTCGATGGTGTCCTAGTCAAAGATAACCACATTGCATCGTGGTCCCGACAGGTCGGCAACTCTCGTCTCGCTGATGCAGTCCGGCAGGCTCGTGCAGAATCACCAACGGGGGTGTCGGTCGAGTTTGAAGTCGACACGCTGGAACAACTCCGAGACGTACTTGAAGGACGACCCGACATCGTCTTGCTCGACAATATGAACCCTGACCAACTGCGTGAGGCCGTGCGGCTCAGAAACGAACTCGCTCCCCAGGTTCTGCTGGAAGCCAGCGGCGGCATCACATTGCAAACCGTCCGAGCCATCGCGGAAACCGGCGTTGAGCGGATCAGCATCGGCGCGTTGACGCACTCAGCCCGCTGCTTCGATCTCGGTTTCGACTTTCACCACATCGACTGATCGTTGTCCGTTAAATGCTGGCTGACAGTCTTGTCGGTCATCGATCAAACGTACGGTTGCCAGCAGCTGAGGATGGGCAACTGGTGTCACCGACTGACGGCAAGGTTCGCTTTGAGCCTGCATCATGAACTCAGCTCAAACTTCAATCTGTGCTCCACGATGAACGATCAATCGTCAGCAGAAAATATGGAAGACCGAGGAACCCGAGAATTGCGAATCGGCGATCGAGTTCTGCCGTCGCGGTTCTTTCTCGCGCCGCTGGCCGGTTACACGCATCTTGCGTTTCGAACCGCGATTCGCGAACTGGGAGGAATGGGCCTGGCGACGACGGACCTGGTCCACGCGACGGCGTTGTTATCTCAAAATCGCAAGTCGCTTGAGCTGATTGAAACAAGCGACGTCGACCGACCGCTGTCGATTCAGATTTTCGGCAGCAAACCTGACGTACTCGCCGCAGCAGCCGTCTGGCTGGAAGACCACGGTTACGAAGGCGTCGACATCAACATGGGTTGCCCGATGGCCAAAGTGAATGGTCAGGGCGGCGGCGCGAGAATCGCCTGCGAGTACGACTCGGCGTGCGAACTGGTTTCGCGAGTCGTCGGTGCGGTGAAGATTCCGGTCACCGTCAAAATGCGACTCGGCTGGGACCGAGACAACCTGACCGCACCGGAACTGGCCGCCGGATTTGAACGACTTGGCGTTGCGGCAATCACGATTCATGGTCGCACGAGGGCTCAGGGATTTGGCGGCTCCGTCGATCATGATGGAATCCGCAAGGTCGTCGAAGCCGTCGACAATATTCCGGTCGTCGGAAACGGCGACGTCCGAAACGTCAACGACGCCATGACCATGCAGGCAGCCACCGGTTGCGATGCCATCGCGATCGGTCGCGGAGCGATGCTCGATCCCTGGATCTTTCGTCGGCTTGAGCTGGCGTCGCTTGGCGAGGACTGGAACTTCGAACCAACACCCGACGAACAGGTTCACTTTCTCCGCCGTCATTTTCGGCTGATGACCGAGCAGCACGAAGAGTACAGTTGCAAACTGTTCCGAAAATTCGCGGGGTGGTACGGCGCGAGACTCGGCATTCCAGAGGATCTCGAAGACCGTCTGCGCCGCTTCGAATCGTACGACGAGTTCGACAAGATCGCCGACGAGATCCTCACTCGCCACGGCGAGCGGGAATCAACCGTCGCTACCGCGCTCGTCAAAGTTCCGAACGGACCTGTTGAACGCTGGTAGCGACACGATTTCCGAATCGGCCCTACTTTCGGATGGCCCAAAGCGAGTCGAACGTCCTGAGGTAGATCGTTCCGTTCGAGATGGCTGGCGAGGCAGCGATGGCTTCTCCCAACTCGTTCTGAGCGACCAGTTCGAACATCTTCCCAGTCTTGACGACAGAAACGATGCCGTCTCGAGCGGTCAGGTAGAGGTGTCCATCGGCGTAGACGGGCGATGCTCGGTGACGCTGGCGATGGGTCCGCTCGAAGTAGTATTCCTCGCCCGTTTTCTGGTCCAGGCAAAACAGGTTTCCATCCTGCATGCAGAGATAAACCAGTCCGTCGTGAATGAGAGGCGACGGAACATCCGGAGTCTTTTCGTGACTCCAGAGATGGACATCTTTGTTGAAAGTAATGTCACCTTTCCCGTCCGGACGAATGACTCGAACCGGGCCTCGCTTGGCGGTTGGGATAACGATCATATCGTCAGTACAGAGCGGCGACGCGACAAAACGCAGCGTCTTGTCGTAGTTGGCTTTGACGTTCAGATCTCCGCAGCGCCAGATTTCCCGTCCATCAAGCAGGTTGTGAGCGATCGTGTAGTCGGCACCGTGCGTCACGAAAAACTTCAGTCCGCCGTGGTCGTACATCATCGGCGACGCGTACGACGATTTGTTCTCGTGAGTACCGTCGGTGTGCCGCTGCTGCATCCAGACCTGTTTTCCGGTGGCAGCGTCCAGACACACGACCAGTCCTTCGCTTGGCTCGCCGTTCTGTTCGCCATGAATCAGTTGCAGGTAAAGGCGACCATCGTCGAGGACCGGTGTCGACGTCAGCCCGAAGGCTATCTTGAATTCGCCGTATCTTTCTGTCAGGTCGAGCGACCAGGCTTCCTGACCATTAACGGTGAAGCACGCCAGAGCACCGTTGGCAAACATCGCCCAGACGTGCTTGCCATCAGTTGACGGCGAATTCGCTGCCGAGTTGCCCTCGTCTCCGCGGACGTCTTTGTTTCCTGTGCTGACGACTTTGCTCCACTGAGTCTTTCCGTCCGTCCCGACGCAGATCAAAGTCAGTTCATCACCGACGACCGCCGTCAGAAAAATTCGATCGCCCCATACCACCGGAGTCGCGCCGCCGGAACCTGGCAGTTTGAGTTTCCAGGCAACGTTCTTATCGGCACTCCACGTTGTTGGCAGGCCGGTCTCGCTGCTCATCCCGTCGTTCTTCGGGCCTCGCCAGTTCGGCCAGTTTTCGGCTTGAACAAACGAGCTTCCCATAAAAATGACGCAAAGAGTCAGAACCAACGCGTATCGAAAATTCATGTCGATTTACCTTCTGGCTGAAACTCTGACGGTAAGAGAAAACAGCGGTTGAAGTGGCTTACTTCTTTGGGCGGTAGCTGTGAGTCGCTTGGCCGAAGATGCTTTCGGCAGCTTCCATGATTGTTTCTGACAATGTCGGGTGGGCATGAATGGAATCAGCGAGGTCTCGCGCGACTACTCCCATTTCGACGGCGATGACGCCTTCGGCAATCATCTCGCCCGCTCCCGGACCGACGATGCCCACGCCGAGGACTCGCTCGGTGGCGGCATCGACGATCAGTTTCGTAATGCCTTCTGTCCGGGCCAGTGATTGGGCTCGACCCGAAGCTGCCCACGGGAAGCGGACGACTTTGACGTCGGCTCCGCTGGCCTTGGCTTCGTTTTCCGTGATGCCGCACCAGGCGAGTTCCGGATCGGTGAACACAACCGCCGGGATGGCGACGTTGTCGAATTCGGCTGGTTCGCCGACCAGCGCTTCGATGGCGATCTTCGCTTCACGAGTCGCTTTATGGGCGAGCATTGGCTCACCAGCGACGTCTCCAATCGCCAGGATGCTGGGGTCGGACGTCCGCTGCTTCCTGTCGACGGTGATAAAGCCTTTTTCGTCGACCGCGACCTTTGTGTTTTCGAGGCCGAAGCCACGGCTGTTTGGACGGCGACCGATTGAAATGAGAACTCGATCAAACGTTTGTGGAGACTCAACGCCTTCGCCTTCCAGGGCCGCGACAATACCCGACTTCTTTGCGGTCAGACTGGCGACTTTGGTGTTGAGATGGATGGCTTTGAACTGTTTCTCAAGGCGTTTCTGAAGAGGTCGCACCAGATCTCGGTCAGCTCCGGGTAGAAGCCCGGACAGCATCTCGACGACCGTCACTTCGGAGCCAAGGGCCGCGTAAACCGAACCCATTTCCAGGCCGATATAACCGCCGCCGACCACAAGCAGTTTTTTCGGAACGTCGGCCAGAGCCAGGGCGCCGGTCGAGTCCATCACACGGTCATCGCCAAGATCGAAGAACGACGGCATCGCCGGTGAAGAACCCGTCGCGACGATCGCGTGCTTGAAGCGGAGCGTTTCTCTTGAACCGTCCGGCCTGGCGAGTTCCAGCGTGTTGGAGTCGACGAACGTGGCGTACGCCTCGACCAGATTCACGCCACGCGACTTGCACAGTTGACCAATGCCTCCGGTCAGGCTTCCGATGACGGAATTCTTGAATTC
>JADHNX010000123.1 GCA_016779365.1 Planctomycetaceae bacterium | reverse complement strand
TCGTTCAACCGCCGAAGAATATCGAGAACTCCGTCGACCTCTGCGTGAGGCGAGATGTAGTTGGCGGATTGCTGAATCTCAGGCTCGGCATTGGCCGGGCAGGCGAAGAAGCTCACGCTGTCGGCCATGAATTTGTCGCCCATTGTGTCACCGATTGCCGCTGTTCTTGACCGATCGATTCCGGTTTCCGCAAACAGTCGATTAATGCCCGTCGCCTTGTTGACGTGAGTCAGGTCGCAATTGATGTAGAACCAGGTCATCGAAACCCGGAATGGCCATCCGCGATCTGCCAGCTCGTTCCGTACCACTGGCAGGATCGATCGCAAGTAGGCCGTATCAGGATGATAGAGCGTCACCGCCGCAGACTTGCCCGGTTGCTCGATGACTCCATTTGCCCGGTACTTGTCGCGAAGCAGTCTGGACGCGGCGTGCACTGCTTCGAGGTGCTCGGCGGTGATTGCCGGATCCATCTCGAACTTATTCACGTCCGGAAAGTACAGCCAGACGCCATTTTCGCCGATGCACGGAATCAGCGTGTTGTGAATAAAACGGCACATGGCTTCGACGAATGAAATCGGTCGTCCACTGCACAGCGTCACGATCGGACGATCCTTCTGTGCGACCGCCAGACGATTGTGATCTGCGATTTTCGAAAGGGCGGCGTCATTGATCGGAGCGTGAGACTCTGGCGACAGGCATCCATCAATGTCGCAAATGACGAGGTCGTACTTTCCCGTGGATCGAAAACTCATAAATTTTTCGCGGAGCTTCTCACGACAGGCGATCGCGAGCCGTTTCCAGAGCCTTTCGTGATGCGTTCAGACCTTCGAAGCCCCCGTGCTCAATCCCGCAGTAACCGTGGAAGCCTGCGTCGAGCACGATCTTCAACATGCGGTCATAGTCGAGCGGTGATTGTTTTGCTTTGTCGTCCCAGACGACATCCTTCACGGACACTCCCTTCGCCCACGGCATCAGCTTCCTGACGCCACGATATGAGTCGTAAGACTCACCGTCCTTAATTCTGAAATTGCCAAAGTCCGGCAGCGTGCCGCACCGCTCGTGGTTCACTGACGTGATGACTTCCGCAAGCCAGTCGGCGTTGCTGGAGAGGCCGCCGTGGTTTTCGACGATGACGTTCAGCCCCTGCTCGGCACCGAATTCTGTCAGTTTCGCAAGTCCATCCGCAGCGAGCTTGACCTGCTCTTCCCACGTTCCGGCGCTGGCCGCGTTGACTCGGATCGAATGACAACCGAGAAACTTCGCGGCGTCGATCCATTTGCGATGATTGTCGACCGTCTTCATCCGCTGTGCGGTGTCGGGATGACCGATGTTACCTTCGCGGTCACACATGATGAGCAGACTCTTGACGCCCAGATCCGCCGCACGCTTTTTCATCTCGCCGAGATAGGCTTTGTCATTGGCCTTATCCATGAAAAACTGATTGACGTATTCGACCGCGAAGACTCCATGATCAGACGCAACCTTTGCAAAGTCGAGATTGTCGATCTTGCCGGACTTCAATTCGCGATTGATCGTCCATTGGGCCAGCGAAATCTCGAATGCGGGCATCTTCCTGTCCGCGGCCATCGATTCTGAACCGACGCACATCGCTGCGGCGGCGAGTCCCGACTGGGCAAGAAACTGTCGGCGTGTCGAGTTTGAAGAAATCATCGGTGTCGGTTCCTGAAGTCAGTGTGAGGTGAACCCTGTGGTCACTCTGCCGCAAATTCGACCAAGGCGAAATGACAGGAAAATGGGTTGAGTGACCGTTGTCGGCAAAACAGACCTGGTGAACAACAAACTTTCGAACATACCTCTTCAACGTTGATCTGCAACTTTGAGTCGATCCGCGAATCAATAGCCCATCAAATATCAGTCAGCTCTTCAGATGAAAGTAGCTGTGGATGTGAGGTTGGCCTCGGAAGTACCAGACCATCTCGGGGCCTTCGATCTGCCAGGTGTCCCACACCTTGTCCGAACCGATGTCGTACTTACCGTCGTACCACGAGACGTGGAGTCGGTCGAGCACGCCCTTCTGTTCGATAGTGGACATCGTGGCTTTGACGTCGTCTTCCCGAAAGATGGTCATCATTTTTCCCATCGTCTCAGCGAGCAGTTTCTTCTGATCGTCGCTGAGGTCAGAACAGTTCAGGCCGGGCCACTGTGACACGTCCTTCTTCAGAACGGCATCGGGCTTTTCGCTGCGTGGATTTCTCGAAACCAACCCCTGCTCCTGCTGTTTGCCGTTCAGAGCCTGGACGAACTCGTTGAAGAGTTTTCCCTGGTACCAGTACGGGTTGCCGGGATGGTCCTTCGTTTCGTTGAACTTGTCGGGAAAGTGACCGTAGAAGATGGGCGCACCGCCGAACCCCTTACCCACATCGCTGTGAGCATTGCAGCGCCGAGTCACGTGGTGGCCGGTGTAAATGAACTCGAAGTCCTTGTCTTCAGGAGTCCCGAAGAAGCCAACCGACGGGGCATTCTTGACGGCACCGTACTGGTCGATTTCGACCTGCTTATTCACTGCCGCCTGAAACTCGGGACGATGGAGCGAATCAAAAATCGTCTGGATCAGTTCCTGCTGTTCATCATTGAACGTACTCGGGATGCGATGTTCCGGGTGGATGTACCACCAGTTGCTGATGAACTGCCGACGCTCGTGATCAACCGGCAAACAGATTTTCTGTCGCTGCTCGTCGCTAAGACTTTTGTAAAGCTGCATCGGCAGCGAATCTGTTCCTGAATCATCTGCCAGCGTGACTCCGGAAAAATTCTTCAACGGATTCATGGCCAGCGAAGCAGCCGATGCAGAAACAGTTCTCAGCAGGGTTCGACGACTGATTTCGCTCATCGTGACAACTCTCCAACCAGGAAAATTCAATACTGCAACATTTCTGGAAACGCGACGGGCCGACGACCGTTATCCGAGCACGGTTCATTTCAACAAGTCTGCCTGCCAGAGTCCATGTCGAGAACGGACTGGGCTGGCAAATTGACACTCGGCAGTTGCATTCCTGACACCCTGACGAGAAGGTTGGACACCCGGCGGATCGTCCACGTCAGGTGAGCCTTCGAAAGTCAACCAGTCCTTCAACACGGAGTCTTCCAGATGCAGCGTCTTATCCCTGTTCTCGCCTTGATACTTGTCGTCAGTCAGCAATGCCGGGCTGACGAACTGAAGCAATTGCTCAACGTGCCGTACGGCAGCCACGAACGCCAGGTTCTCGACTTTTATCCGGCGAAGTCAGACACCCCGACGCCAGTCGTATTTTACATTCATGGCGGGGGCTGGAGGGGTGGAGACAAGAAAACAAACCCGAAAGCATTCCTGGACAAAGGCATTTCTGTCGTCGCCATTAACTACCGCTACGTTCAAAACGCCGCTGCGGACAAAGTCGAACCGCCAGTCAAAGCACCTCTGAGCGACGCGGCCCGCGCGCTTCAGTTTGTTCGTTCAAAGGCTGCCGAATGGAATCTCGACAAGAAACGGATCGGAGCAACCGGAGGCTCAGCCGGTGCGTGTTCTTCGTTGTGGCTGTCGTTTCACGACGACCTGGCAGACGCAAAGAGTGAGGATCCGATCGCTCGCGAATCGACGCGACTTTATTGCGCCGCCGTTAACGGAGCCCAGGTTTCACTCGACCCGAAAGAACTTCGCGAGTGGATGCCCAATTACGGTTACGGCGCTCACGCTTTTGGCCTACCCAATTTTCAAAGCCTGATCGACAACCGCGAAAAGGTCCTGCCACTGATTCATGAATACTCGCCGATCGAACATGTCTCAAAAGACGATCCGCCAATCGCGATGTTCTACGGCGGAGAAGTCCCCGTCGTCGGAGCGTCGCCCAAAGACCCGACTCATTCAGGCATCATGGGTGTCAAGCTGGAAGAACGCCTGAAAGCTGCCGGTGTTGACGTCGTTCTCGTCCATCCGGGCCAAAAACATCCGGACTACCGAAACTCGACAGACTATCTGATTGACCGTCTGCTCAAGTAATCCGCTTCGCCGTGAAGCAGCGCCGTCGCCGTGAATTTACAACGGCGACTCGTCGCCCTGACTTCATGCGGACAGTGCCGCCCATTGCAAGCTCCGACCGTGCGATCATCATTGACCGCACGGTCGGGCGTGCCATCGAAAGCTCACGCCCCCAGTGCGTCGGCAATCGCGTTGGCGACTTCGGTGGTTGATGACGAGCCACCGATGTCAGGCGTGCGAATTCTGCCGTCGGCGATGATTTTCGCCACAGCGTTTTCGAGCGTCACCGCCGCGTCGATACAGACCGAGTCGTTGTTTCTATCGCCGAGCCAGTCGAGCATCATGGCCGCAGACAGGATGGTTGCCATCGGGTTGGCGATATTCTTTCCGGCAATTTGTGGAGCGGTTCCGTGGGAAGGCTGGAACAGTCCGTGTTCCTCGCCAATCTCAGCTGACGGGCCCAACCCCAATCCGCCGACAAGTCCGGCTCCCAGGTCAGAAAGAATGTCTCCAAACTGATTCTCCATGACCAGCACGTCGAAGTCCCACGGATTCTGCACCATGTAAAGGCTCATGGCGTCGACGTAGACGGCCTCGGTGCCAATCTCCGGATAAGACTTTGCAACGTCGAAGTAGACTTCCCGAAAGAATGCCATGCTCTGAAAGATGTTCGCTTTGTCGACGCAGGTCACCATCTGGCGTCCATCGCTCGGTCGACCGATGCGACGCTGAGCCAATCGAAAAGCCACATCGGCAACCTGCGTTGTACCTTTTCGAGTGATCACCAACGTGTCGGTCACGACTTCGTTACCAACTCGGCTACCGCCACCGAACGAGGCGAACAGCCCTTCCAGATTTTCTCGAATGATCACGAAATCAATTCCGGAGCCTTCGTTTTTGAGAGCACACGGCGCTCCGGGATAAAGTTTCACGGGACGTATGGCGGAGTGCAGATTGAGAGCCCGACGAAGCCCAACCATCATCAAAGGCTGCACCTCGGTCCCGTCAGGCTGACGAACGTCCGGCAGGCCAATCGCCGATAGCAGCACGGCGTCAGCCGCGAGGCAATCTTCCAGCACGGCGGGTGGCAGCGTTTCGCCGGTCTCGCGATAGAGTCCCGCCCCGGCACGGTGCGACGTGAAGGTCAGGTCGAGACCAGAAATATCCCGGACCATTCGGTCAAGGACCAACCGTGTCGCGTCCATAACTTCCGGGCCGATTCCGTCACCGGGCAGCAAGGCAATGCGGTAACTGCTCATGATTCTTAATGACTCGCGCAAGAAGACAGGTGATTGAAATTAAAATTGGCGGTTCTGCGATTACTGATCGTGGCCACTCAGACGGAATTCAACTAATCATGCGCGAAGAACAGCCAGTCGGTTTGCTCGACGTTGATCAGATTGTTGAAGACCGTCACCGGTTCGACACGAACCTCGCGAAACGCCTCACCCAATGCATCGACGAAGGGCGAGCTTTCAGCGTACGACCACACGCCGAGAATGCCGCCTTCGGCCAGGTGAAGCTTCGCACGGCGCAAACCGTCCGCTGTATAAAACTGGCCGTTCGCCTTGCCGAGGTTTTCGTCCGGTGAATGGTCGACATCGATCAGAATCAGATCGTGCGATTCTTCTGGTGGGCTCAGTAGTTTCTGATAAACGTCGCCGTGAGTGACGTGAAGCCGACTTTCGGCGTTCAGCTCTTCAGACAACGGCACCATGCCCTGCGAAAGCCACCCGATAACCTGCGGCAGATACTCGATTACCTCGCAACGTGTCACGCGGTCTGACTGAAGGGCTGCTCGAGCGGTGTAGCCAAGTCCCAGCCCACCGACCAGGACTCGCAGATCGGTTCCGGCGTGCATCGCCAACGCGACCTCTGACAAGGCTCGCTCTGATGCCGTCAGGTAGCTGCTCATCAGGAATTCGTGATTGAGCGTTACTTCCGTAATGACGGTTCCCGGCTCGCAAAGCAATTGTCGCCGCCGCAGACAGAGCACTCCCAGTTCCGTCGGCTCGTACGCGAGAATCTCAAACAGAGGCTTGTCCACGGGACTCTCGATCTGGCGATGCCTTAACAGCCGCGACGAAGAGACGCACCGATTTTCTCGCCGACTCAGGAATGATGATGTGCTGTGCGTCGCGGAAGCCGTCAAGCCAACTGATTATCGTGACTAAACCAGCTCAGGCATCGGCTGGTGATCGAGCAGGTACTGCGGGCGACCAGCCAGATCGTGAAGCTTGACGTTTTTCGCGTCGACACCGAGGTTGCTGTAAAGCGTTGCCAGGACTTCGCCAAAGTGGACCGGGCGTTCGACGGCTTCACCGCCGAGACGATCCGTCGCCCCAATGACCTGTCCGGTTTTCATCCCGCCCCCGGCGAGCAAACCACCGCCGACTCGCGGCCAGTGATCGCGACCGGCGTCTTTGTTAATGCGAGGCGTTCTGCCGAATTCGCCCCACGCAACAACGGAGACATCGTCAGCAAGACCTCGTTCATGCAGATCTTCCACCAGCGTCGCGATGCCTCGATCGAAGATCGGCAGGTGAGTGTCTTTCAGGCCGCTGAAGTTGTTGCTGTGAAAATCCCAACGACCAAAGTTCAACGAAACAACTCGGGCTCCCGCTTCGACCAGACGCCTGGCCATCAGGAAGTGTTCGAGATTTCGGGGAGCGCCGTCGCCGAAATTGGCTGCCTCGCCCTTGCCGTAGCGTTCCCGGACTTCCGGATCTTCTTTCGAAAGGTCGAGTGCATCTGCCAGCCGGCTGGACGTCAGAATTCCAAACGCCTGCTGAGTGATCGTGTCGAGTCCCTCCAGCGTGCCTGAGGCATCGACGTCGCGGCGGAGATTGTCGAAGTCGCTCAACAGACTTTGCCGATCACCGAGCCGGTCCATCGAGATTCCGTTCAGAACCATGTCCTTGCGAGCTGGCCCCGATGGTCGAAACGCGGCGTTAGCGATGCCCAGGTAACCCGGCAACCCAGGAGACCCATAAGGAGGGTGACCAGTGTCTGGAGAAAGGCCGATGAACGGCGGCACAGATTGGTTGGTTGCTCCGAGCACTTTTGCAGCCACGGAACCAACAGACGGCCAGCCACCGGGCGGTTGGTTCTGAGTCGTTCGACCGGTGTAGCAGATGAATGAATCGTGTGCGCCGCTGGGAGAACCAACGACCGACCGCAATGGTACCAGCTTGTCCATGATCGCCGCCGTGCGCGGCATGTGTTCGGAGATTTCGATGCCGGGAACGTTCGTCGGAATGGGGCGAAACTCGCCGCGAATCTCTGCCGGAGCTTCCATTTTCAAGTCGTACATGTCCTGGTGCGAAGGCGCTCCGCACATGTAGATCATGATGACGGCTTTGTGCGAATTGCTCTGTCCGCTGTGAGCATCCGCTCGGAGTAGATCCGCCAGTGTCAGACCACCAACGCCGAGCGCGCCGATACGAAGGGCTTCGCGTCGCGAGACTTTATCACAAAGGCGATGTTTGTTACCGAGGATCGTCAGCATGGCGGGACTCCGGAAGGAGTTATTGGGTGGGACATCCGGTCGCAAGTGTTTCTGCACACGTTGCTTATCGGCAATCGCGGGAGCGGTATCGTACCCGGCCAGCGAGAATCGCGTCAACGAGTGCTGATATGTTGGCAGAAAAACTGGCGGGAGGTAACGACGATTCCGAATATGCCGGTCAACAGACCAGCGATCACGCCACTACAGAAACATCGCTTCCAGTTCGACCAGCTCGACGCTGATCTGGATCAGCAGCTCGTTGATGTGGTCGCGGTCCGGTGCGTCGCAATCGGCGATGTGGCGATGCAGTAATTCCCACTCGGTATAAATCGTCGAGCAGTGGGCTCGCAGCGTGGCTTCCGGGGTGCCATGAACCAGAGCCGCGTGCAATTGTCGGGACGCCGTTCGGAAATGAGCGCAGTGTTCGAGCATTTCCTTCCGCTCGTTCGAGTATTTCGATTCGCCGCGCAGCCAGGATTCGATGTCTGCATGCAGATGATCAGCCAGGCGTTCGATCGCTCCGGCACGCTGGCGAGCACTGTTTGCATCAAAGCCGCCAGGAATTCCCAGTGGCTCTCGAAGCGCGACAAGTCGAGATTCGATCTCCGTCAACGCATGCCTGATTCCGTCGTGCTGGACGTTTCTGAAATGCCGCGAAAACGAAACCCAGGCCGATGGCAAATAGCCATAAGCATCCACCAGTTCATTGAGGTCGTTTTCGGACTCAACGCAGTCCGCAAAATGCTGGCAGATCCCGTGAAAGTCTAAAGCCGAACTCGGCACGTCTTCATAGTGAGGAAGCTGAATCAGCAGACTCAGAGAAACAGAATCAAAAACTCGATCAACTTCGGTCATGATTCCACGCGTCAACTGAATCAGCAACTCCCTATCGAGCCCGCGCGGCAGCCAGAGCACTCCATGAATTTCCTGGTTGACGTTCTGAATTCTCAAAACGGTCCGCTCGATGAAACGACTTTCGAAGGCGCACAACTCCCGAACCAGAGGATTCCACTTTCGCAGGAACGCTTTGTATTCACCGACAAGCTCGCCATACGGCCGCCCCGCTGAGACGGCATCTGAAAATCCAACCGCGGCCTGGTGAGCCTGGCTGGTCTTAAGCATCAGGTCGTTCCGAACTGGAGAACGCCGCAGCTCATAGTCAATGTCGTCGCTCAGCCCGTGAAGGTACACGACGAGCCCTTCGCTTTGCCGTTGAAGAGTTCGACGGTCAATCTGCGGCTCGATCGAAAGACTGTTGCACAACTCCGCGTCGAACAGGTCGAGCTGCCCGATGCACGCCCGGCACGGCTGCGAAAGATTCGGAACCTGCTGAAGGCTGTACGAAAACCGCCGCCAGTCGCTGTCGAGCCGCTGCACATCCTGCATGATAAATCGATGATCCGGGACCGCACGACTCCGCTGCGAGATGGCGTCTGCGCGAGCCTGGATCTGCACCGCATCACCGATGAAAGAACGTAGTCCGGCATTCCGTACCGAATCGTTCTGAAGAAGCGTGCTCAGCGTGATGCTTTCCTGCCTGAAAGAGTTCAGCGAAACTCTCGCCTTGAGCAGTTCCGGGGTTGCCCGATCGCCCGGTCGCGGCCCTCCCGGTCGAAACTGCTGTTGATTGGGACCGCCCTGACCTCGCAGTTGAGACTCGACAAGTATCTTCAGAATGCCGCCGACGATCTGCTTTGTCTTGTCATCGGCCGACGCCGACCCGGTTCGCAAGAACAGACTCACCACAACGACAGCCATCACAACCATCGAAAGAACCCGCCGGCGCGGTCGAGCACTTTGCCAGCCACTTCGCGAACCAAATCCGGAGAGAACTTTTTTTGATCGATTTCTGGCAACCATAACTTCCGTCCTCCGTGGCCCGTCTCTGTTGCGAAATATGTGAGCTGACTCTCCAGTCTCGTACGCCCGAATGATGACCGATGCTGGCGTTGCATGTCAGTCTAAAAGTCGAACAGTCATCGTGGTGACACAGCAGGCAAGAAAAGACACGGGCATGCGACTGTGAATCGTCGGCTGGGAGTGCCCACCCTGCTCGCATCACGCCTCGTCAATGGCGTCGCCGCTGCACAGAGGAACGCTCGGATTCGGATCGGCCAGCACGTCGGCCAGAGTGGAATGGCGGAACGCGTCCTCGACGGACTTCATGGCGTTGTCGAGACGGCGATGAAGCGCGCACAACTTCACGCCATGTTCAAGCAACCCTAACGGACACGTTTCGATCCGCTGCAAAGGCTCGACCGCGTTAACGACATCGAGAATTGTCAGCTCGTCCGGCGTCGACACGAGCGTCATCCCGCCGCCGATCCCTCGCTGCGACCGGACGATCCCCGCTCGCGACAGCCCCTGCAAAACTTTCGAAAGGTACGCAGACGGAACCTGCGTTGCCTCAGCCACTTGAGCCGTTGTGCGAGGCTCGCCCTCACGAGCCAGATAAACCGCCGCACGCAACGCATATTCGACCGATTGAGAAAGCATTTCCCGCCCGAACTAAACTGGACCTTGACATCT
>JADHNX010000122.1 GCA_016779365.1 Planctomycetaceae bacterium | reverse complement strand
GCCGAAGCGGACTCGGTCCGGCTGGTTCACGAAGCCGTCGACTCCGGGATTTCGTTCTTCGACAACGCGTGGGAATACCACGGCGGCGAATCCGAACGTCGGATGGGCATCGCGTTGGAAGGCGGTCGTCGTGACAAAGTGACGCTGATGACCAAGGTTTGCGCGCGAGATCGCAAGACCGCCACGGAGCAACTCGAAACCAGTCTGCAGCGGCTGAAGACCGACGTCATCGACGTGTGGCAGTTTCACGAAGTCATTTACGACAACGATCCCGACTGGATTTGCGAGGTTGATGGAGCACTCGCCGCAGCCGAGGCGGCTCGTAAGGCTGGCAAGGTTCGGCTGATTGGTTTTACGGGACACAAGCACCCGGACATCTTCAGGAAGATGCTGAGCCAGGACTTCGAGTGGGACACCGTTCAAATGCCGACCAACGTCCTGGACGCTCACTATCGAAGCTTCCAGAACGAAATTCTGCCGATCCTCAACGAGCGAGGCATCGGCTGCATCGGCATGAAGAGTCTCGGCGGCGAAGGTCAACTGATCACCGACGCAGGACTCACTCCGTACCAGTGTCGTGCGTACGCGATGTCCCTGCCGATCAGCACGCTGGTTTCCGGAATTCAGTCGCCGGAAAACCTGCTGCAGGATCTGGAGATCGCTCGCAACTTTCGGCAGATGACCAGCGAGGAAATGGTCGAGCTGCAGAATCTGGTTCGCGACAAGTCACTCGACGGTCGACTCGAATGGTTCAAAAGCACCCAGTTTTACGACTCGAGCTACCACCGCGAGCAACACGGTTTTCCGTCGATCAGCCACGTCAGCGGCAACCTGGAGTGATCGACGGTCGATCGCAGGTGCAGAGTGCATCAAGGCGACATTCGACGGCGAATTGCCGAATCTGTCGGATTTCAGAACGCCAGGAAGTTTCGCAGCATCTGAATTCCCTGGTCAGCGGTGAGATAGCTTTCCGGGTGAAACTGGACGCCGTGTACGCAGTGTTGGCGATGCCTGAGGCCCATGATTTCGCGCGGGTGACCTTCCCACTCTGCCCACGCTGTGACTTCCAGACAGTCGGGCAGCGACTCTTCCGGCGCGATCAGGCTGTGATACCGGGTGGCCTGACAGGGAGATTCGATCCCGGCGAAGACTCCGCGTCCATCATGCAGGATTGGGGAAACCTTGCCGTGCATCAGTCGTTCGTGCCGAACAACTTTTGCGCCGTAGACTTCGGCGATGCACTGATGCCCCAGGCAGACGCCCAGAACGGGAACCTTCGGGCCGAATTCTTCGATAACCGCTCGCGAAAGGCCGGCTTCGTTGGGCGTACACGGGCCCGGTGAAATGATGATCCGCTCGGGCGAGAGTGCGGCGATTTCTTCCAGCGTAATCTGGTCGTTTCGTGCAACCTGAATGTCGAGCGACGAGTCGATCTCACCCAGCCTCTGGACCAGGTTGTAGGTAAACGAGTCGTAGTTATCGAGAACAAAAATCATGTTGCGGCTCGGCGAAACTCAGCTGGCGAAGATCGTTATCAGAACAGGCGAATTGTACCGAAGATACAAATCGGTCAGACGGCAGACCGCGCAGGATGACGCATTGTTCGCGCGACGGAAAGCGAGTTCGGTCGGTGGTCGACTTCGCCCGAGCAACTTCCATTTTACGCACTGATCTCAGATCAGGCGTCGTCGGTCAGCGTGCTGGCGATCAGAGCCTCTTTTTTCTGACGGCTCCACTTTTTCACAGTCGCTTCACGTTTTAAGGCAGAGGACTGATCGGGCAGCGGTTCGGAATAAACCATCACAACCGGAAGCCGGCTGCGCGTGTAGCGTGCTCCTTTTCCGGCGTTGTGAACGTCCATCCGTTTGACCGGGTCGACGGCGATGCCCGAGTACAACGAACCGTCGGCACAGCGTGCGAGATAAAAGAACCATTGTTTCTGTTCGGGCTCTGCCATGCGGCGGACGATAATGTTTTCGACGGTGGCAGACAGCCGGACAGCCGATTGTCGGAACCGACATTATCGAAGCCAACGTTGTCGTTCTCGGCGTTTCCGGTCAAAGTAGAAGGTCTGCTCCCGCCATCGTTTCCCCACGAAATCCTCCCGCGTACGCAGGGTTGCCTCATGCGTCCTCGTCGAACTTCAACTCGCAGTCAGTCGTCGTCTCGCCCGCAAACGTGGCTGACGTGCTGGTTGATGCTTTCTTTCGTGGTTGTTGCGAGAACCGACGTCGCGGCAGAGATGATTGTCAGCCCGGCGAAGATCGTCCTCGACAGCCCGGAAGCCTCTCAGCAGTTGCTCGTTTCGGTCGTGACCGAGACCGGACGGCTCGATGTCACCGGCGAAGTTCAGCTGACTGTCGCGGACAAGACTGTGGCCGCAGTTTCTGGCGGCGCACTTGTTCGACCTCGTTCCGAAGGGCAAACGGAGATCGCGGTAAAACTCGGTAATGAAACCGTGCGGGTTCCTGTCGAAGTCGTGAAGCAGCGTCATCCCGATCCGGTCTCGTTTCGCAATGAGATCATTCCGATCCTGACCAAGGCTCGCTGCAACTCGGGAGGCTGCCACGGCAAGGCGGAAGGGCAGAACGGTTTTAAACTGAGCATCTTCGGTTTCGATGCCGCAAGCGATTACACGGCGTTGATGAAGGATGGGAAAGGCCGTCGCATTTCGCTCACGCAACCGGAGACCAGTCTGCTTCTTCTGAAGGGGACATCGCAGAGGCCGCACGGGGGTGGACGCAAGATCGACACCGGCAGTTATCGCTACAACCGAGTCTTAAGATGGATCCGCGAAGGTGCTCGGCTTGATCCTGAGAACTCAGAGGCCGGGCAGATCGTCAGCATCGAAGTCGAACCTCGTGAGCAGATTCTGCTGGCGGGAGGAACTCAGCAGCTCCGCGTCACAGCTGTCGATCGTTCCGGAACCAGACGTTGCGTGACCGTCGAGGCAGAGTACGAATCCAACGCGGTTGCCATCGCCGACGTCGACCCGCGAGGACAGATTCAGGCCAGCGACATTCCCGGCGAGGCTGCGATTCTTGTTCGCTATCTCGGACATGTAACCTCGTGTCGAGTCACGCTGCCGCGACCGGGTGTCACCTTTGAGAGGCCGACCGAGACGAACTTCATCGACAAGCTGGTCTGGGATCAGCTGGGACGTCTGGGAATCAAAGCCGGCGTTCCTGCCAGCGAATCAGAGTTTCTGCGACGAGTTTACCTCGACACGATCGGCACGCTGCCTACGTCCAGCGAGGCTCGAAAATACCTGGCTGACGATTCGCCGAACAAACGCGACCGGTTGATCGACGAACTGCTCAGCCGCGACGAGTACGTTGATTACTGGACGATGAAGTGGCTCGACATTCTGCGAGCGGATCAGTTGATCGTTACTCCGCAGGGAACCGTCGCGATGCAACGCTGGTTGCGGCACAGTTTCCAGCAGAATGTGTCGTTCGATCAGATGGCTCGCGAACTGCTGACCGTTCAAGGCAGCACCACTGCGGAAGGGCCGGGAGCGTTCTACAAGATTCTGAAAAAACCGGACGAGATGAGCCGAGCGGTCAGCCAGTTGCTCCTGGGAGTCCGCATCGAGTGCGCCCAGTGTCATCACCACCCGTCCGAACGCTGGAGCCAGGAAGACTACACCGCGCTGGCGGGCTTCTTCACTGGAGTCAAGTTGAAGAAACTCCCCAACGGCACCGAAGCAATTGTGTCGCTCGGCGGGAAAGACCTGCCGCATCCACGTACTGGAGAACCGGTTGCCGCACGCGCACTCGGAGCAGCTGCAGTTGACGTCAGCAACTTGTCCGATCGCCGCGTCGCACTCGCCGACTGGTTGACGCAGCCGGACAACGAGTTCTTCTCGAAAGCCATCGCCAACCGAATCTGGGCGCATTATCTGGGACGGGGACTTGTCGAACCTGTCGACGACATTCGCGAAACCAACCCCGCCACGAACGAGCCGCTGATGAAAGCGCTGTCTCGGCACATGGTCGACGTCCAGTTCGACATGCGGGCGTTTACCCGGACGCTGCTGAAGTCGAGTGTTTATCAGTTGAGTTCCGCATCGAGCGACTCGAACCGCGACGACCAGCAGAATTTTTCGCACGCCGCGTACAAGGCCATTCCCGCCGAGGCGTTGCTCGATGCGATCTCGCAGGCCACCGGCGTCGCCGAAAAGTTCAACGGCTGGCCGCACGGCTATCGAGCGATTCAGATTTGGGACAACCGCATGCCGTCATACTTTTTCAGCATTTTCGGACGTCCGGTTCGCGCGACGGTCTGCGAATGCGAACGCAGCGGCGAGCCCAGCATTTCTCAGGCACTGCATCTTCTGAACTCGCCCGAGATCATGCAGAAGATTCAGCATCGGGAAGGTACAGCTCGTCGACTGGCAAATTCTAAGTTGACCAACGACGAGATAATTGACGAACTGTATTTAACGACGTTGTCACGGTTTCCGAATGACGACGAGCGGGGATTGATGCACGAAGCATTCGTCGGTCCAGAAGCGTCGCGGCGAGAAGCGGTCGAGGATGTTCTCTGGGCGTTGCTCAACACAAAAGAGTTCATCTTTAATCACTGAGAAGAGTCACTGAGAGATTCATCGACGATAAAAGGTTCGAACATACTTTGTTTGAGCGGAAGCCAGCAAAAGAAGAAGTCAGCAGCAGAAACAGAGAGACAATTCGAATAGTGACTCTGCTGGCTCTGTTTTCTCCTGTTTAAAAATCGTCTGTGTAAGTGACTGGCTAAGTTGTTTCTCGCGAGCTTGCTAACGGAAACTCCAGAATCAGATTGAGGCGACCTATGTTGCGACTGGAACTCGGAAAACCATCAGTTGGTAACTGCGACGGCTTCGACCGCCGCCATGCGCTGCGTCTGGGGGCAACGGGTTTGCTCGGGGGCTTGAGTCTGCCGACCTTGCTCGAACTCCAGGCAAAGGCCGGAAGCGGTCGCGAGATCAAAGCAAAGTCCTGCGTGTTCCTGTTTCTGGAAGGAGGACCACCTCACCAGGATATGTGGGATCCAAAGCCGGAAGCTCCACTGGAAATTCGAGGACCCTTCATGCCGATCGCGACGAACGTACCCGGCACGTTTATCACTGATCAGCTTCCGCACTGTGCAAAGATCGCGGACAAGTACACGATCCTGCGCAGCCACAGCCATCGTGATAACGGACATTCCACCGGTTATCACTACGTGATGACCGGGCGGCGAGCGAACTTCGCCGACGGTGATAATCCGATCCCGAACAACGACTACTTCCCATCGATCGGTTCAGTCGTCGCCCGCGAACTGGGGCAGAACCGGACGCTTCCTCCGTACATCAACCTGCCTCATCCCATGCAGGGCGGCGGTCCTGGGTTTTATGGCGCCGAGTATGCCCCGTTCGTGATCGAATCAGATCCGACTCAACCTGACTTCGAAGTCCGAGACCTGCAGCCGATTTCCGGGCTGTCCAGTCAGCGAGTCTCGACGCGGCGGAAACTTCTCGCAGGAATTGAGCGACTGGAACGAGGTCGCGCCGAGGGCCGCGCCGGAATCATGTCAACTTATTACGAAAAGGCTCAGAGCCTGATTACGTCTCCGGAGGCGAAAAAGGCGTTCGACATTCACGCTGAACCGGACGAAGTTCGAGACCGCTACGGTCGAACTCAGATTGGACAATGTGCTCTGCTGGCCAGGCGGCTGGTCGAAGGCGGTTGCCGGTTTGTCGGCGTCGACGCTCCGGGCTGGGACGTGCATTTCAACTGTTTCCCAAGTTTGCAAACCGACTTGATTCCCTACGCCGATCGAGCCTTCAGCGCGCTGGTGCTGGATCTTGAAGAGCGAGGTCTGCTCGACGAAACGCTGGTCGTCATGATGGGAGAAATGGGCCGCACGCCAAGGGTCAACGCGCAGGCCGGGCGCGATCACTGGTCGATGGCTCAGACCGTCATCTTTGCGGGCGGCGGCGTGAAGCCGGGACAGGTCATCGGCGTAACGGACAAACATGCGACTGCTCCCACCACGGAACCTGTCAGCGTCAACGATCTGCTCCGGACAATTCACACACTGATGGGAATCGATCCGGATCGAACATACCTTGGCCCACTGGGCCGTCCGGTTCCGCTGGTCGACGGCGGAAAGTTTATCGACGCGCTCGTCTGAGCGTTCGATTTTACGACTCGTCGGTGGTGGTGAGATTATGCCTTTCATATTTCGGATATCGTTCGTCGTTGCGCTGATTCTGGTTGCCACTGACTTCCGGGCGAGCGCGCAGCAGGCTCCGGCAATCGGCTACATGTTCCCGCCTGGCGGGCAAGCAGGTTCAACGGTTGACGTCGTTCTCGGCGGGTACGACTGGACTCCGGACATGGAGCTGTTCGTTCGGGATGGGCGGATTCAGATCGAACTGACCGGTGCTCCTGGCCCGGTGATCGTTCCCGAGCCTCCGTACTGGTTCGGTAAGAAAGCTCGTCGCGGACCTTTTCCAATGCCGCGCGAAACGCCTGCAAAACTCAAACTGCCAGCCGATCTGCAACCAGGCATCTATCGCTGGCAGGCTGCCAACGCGAACGGGGTCACAGCTTCCGGAAAGTTCGTCGTCTCGTCGGCCCTGGAAGTTATCGAGCAAAAGGATCAACTGGAGCCGCAGCTGTTGGCGTCGCTGCCCGTCACTGTTTCCGGGCAGATCCTGAAGATCGCCGAAGTCGACGAGTATCGATTCACCGCCCCGGCAACGGGGCCGTTGACCTGCGAAGTTGTCGCTGCAGGGATCGACTCGCCGCTGACGGCGGTCGTCGAAATCCGCGACGCATCGGGACAGTTGGTGGCTGACGCTGCCGACACTGCTGCTCGGGACGCACGATTCACCTTCGCCGCCGAAGCCGGTCAGGAGTACTTCGCGAGAATCTACGACGTCGACTTTCGCGGCAATCGGTCATTCGTTTATCGCCTTTCGTTCACGCCGGGCCCGCGACTGCTTTCAACGTTTCCCGCAGTCGTACAGCGAGGCATCACTCAGGACGTCGAGTTCTTCGGATTTGGATTGGAGACAGACGCGGCGAAACTTGAATCGGTGACTCGCACTTTGAACGTTCCGACGGATGCTGCGGCGACTTTTAGAGATAAGTTCAAACTCAACGACGACCAGTCCGTGTCGTTTGAAATTCCACTCAGCGATTTGCCCGAACGAGTCGAAACTCGCGAGTCGAATCTGCCGGCAACAATGCCTGTTGAGCTGGCCGTCCCTTCGGCGATCACCGGAGTCCTTGAACAGCGATACGGAGTTGACCACTTTCGCATTTCGGGAACAAAGGGCGATGTCTGGGCAATCGACGTTCAGGCGGAAAGCCTGGGATCGCCGCTTGATGTCTCGCTGGTCATTGTCAAAGAAGACGGAACGGAACTGAAACGGGTCGACGATGTTCCCGGCACGACCGATGCCAGCGTTGAGTTCACCGTGCCGCAGGACGGAATGTTCGACCTGCTTGTCAGTGATACTTCGGGAGCCAGCGGGAATCGACAGGCTGCCTACCGGCTTGTCATCCAGCGTGCAAAGCCAGGGTTTCGACTGAACGCTCCGGAACTCTTCGCCGTGCCGATTGATGGCTCGGGCGTTCTCTCCATCAAGGTTGAGCGAACTGGAGGCTTTACCGGCCCCATTTCGATTGCCGTCGATGATTTACCAGACGGCGTCACCATTTCGGACGACACAACGATTCCGGAAAAGAAGAGCGACCTGAAGCTGAAAGTCAGCGTTGCTGCCGATGCCGGCACAATCGCCAGGATGCTCACGCTAACCGGCACTGCGACGATCGGCGAAGCAACCATCACCCACTCGCCCGAGCCGATTCTGCTGGCCGTCACGCTGAAGCCTCCCTTCCGGATAGACGCCGAAGGCAAGAACGATGTCACCAAGTGGCCGCGAGGCACGACATTCCCCGCTCCGGTTCTGATCGACCGGGACGAGTCGTTCGCAGGCGACATCGTTCTGGAGATGGCGGCAAAACAGGGGCGGCATCGCCAGGGAATTCGCGGACCGGAGATGCTCGTCAAGCCGGACGAGGATCGCATCCTGTACCCCGTGTTCCTTCCTGAATGGCTGGAGACAACGCGGACCTCGCGCATGGTCGTCAACGGTGTCGCAAAAATTGCCGATCCGAAAGGACGCATCCGTTATTCGTCAAGCAAGCTTGTCACACGCATCGGATTTCTGCCGACCGGAGCGATGCTGAAGATCGAAAGCCCCATTAAAGAGATTGAGTTGTCATCGGCAACGAGTTTCGAATTCCCGATCGAGATTCTTCGAAGCCCTGGACTGGAAGGCCCCATCCAACTGGAACTGGTCAATGAATCTGAAACCGCAACGAAATTCCGAGCCAGCATCGTCACCGTCGATGCTTCGAAGAATCAGGCGACGCTGGCTGTTTCACCTCCCGAGGGTGGATTCGGCAGTCATGTAGCGACGTTGAAGTTTCGAGCGACTGCCCAATGGAACGGGTACCCGGTCATCGCCGAAACAACGCTGACCGTCGTGCCGGCTTCTCTATTGCCGCGTCAAGTGGCGATGCCCTGATTCCAGGCAGGATGCTGGCGGCGGGCTGTGTTACGTCGGGCAAGGCATCGAGGCGGCAATTCGACTCAGGTGAGTGAAGGCACGATGGTTCAAGCTCAAAGACTTTTCAGGTGGAGGAAGTTGCTTCCACCAGCGTGACGAGACGGGCGAGTTCTGGTGCCGAGTCGACCTGCATTTTCTCCAGGACAATGCTCCGCCGCCGATCGACCGTTCTCATGCTGATTTCCAGTTCCGTCGAGATCACTTTATTCGGGCGTCCGGCAATCATGAGTTCCAGAACGCTCATTTCAGCATCAGTGAGTGAGTTCAATCGTCGTTGGATTGAGTTAATTTCCTGAGCGATCTTTCGGCTCTCGACAAACTGGTCAAGCCCTCGCTGGACCGCGCCGAGCAACTGGTTGGCGTCGTACGGTTTCTGCAGGAGAGTGATTGCTCCGTTCTCCATCAGCTCCACCGTCGTTGAAATGTTTGCGTGACCGCTGACAACAATCAATGGCAGCGGCGAATTGATTGCAATCAGCCGACGCTGCAGATCGAGACCGCTCATGCCGGACAATTTGAGGTCCGTGACCACGCAACCAGCACTTTGTGAATTGAGTTCTGCCAGAAACGACTCGGCTGAACGAAACGGCTGCACCGAAATCCCGGCAGCAGTCAGCAATTCGCGTTGAGAGTTCAGAACGGACTCATCATCGTCAATCAGATAAACGATCAGTTCGCGCTGAGTCATGGTGCTATTCATTGCTGACTTCCTCAGAGCGCGGAAGCGTGAACCGAAACTTGGCGCCGGCATTCGGTGCATTTTCCGCAGTAATCGTTCCGGAATGTGACCGCAGAATGTCACTGCAAATTGACAGGCCCATCCCCATTCCGTCGGGCTTTGAGGTGTAGAACGGATCAAACAGCTGATGCTGCGAGTCGGGCGGCAATCCGGAGCCGCTATCTGTGACTTCGAAGGTGACGCATTCATCGTCAGCACTGATTCTGATGGCGATTTTCCTTTGGTGGGTGGGTTGTGACCCAACGGCATCGCTGGCATTTGCGATCAGATTGACGAGCACCTGCTGGATCTGCACTGGATCGACCGAAGCGAAGACAGCTTGATTCGGAAAAGTTGAGGTCACTGAAATCTGACGGCTTCTCAAATCTGCACTGATAAGTTTCAGCGAATCTTTCGCCAGTTGAATCAAGTCTGTCTGGATGCGATGTTCAACTGAGTGTTTTACAAAATTCCGCACACGCCCCAGGATCTGACCGGCTCTGGCTGACTGTTCTGTGATTGCCTCCAGGTACGCTCGCAATTTCCCGATGTCTGGTGTCGGCTGTTCTGCCAGAAGCTCGCAGGCCGACGAATAATTCGCGATGGCAGCCAGCGGTTGAGTGATCTCATGAGAAATTACAGCCACCATCTGCCCCATACTGGAAAGCCGGGAAACGTGGAGCAGTTGCGACTGCTGAGCCGCGAT